>SKRJ01000245.1 GCA_007118555.1 Anaerolineae bacterium
AAGCGCTCCGGCTCGTTGAAATCGAACTGGATGGTCGTCATCTGCCACTCGCGGCCCAGGGCGTCGTTGATCTTGAGGTCGATCTTGGGCCCGTAAAAGGCGCCGCCGCCCTCGTCGATCTCGTAGGGGATCTGTTCGGCCTCCAGCGCCTTGCGCAACGAGTCCATGGCCTGGTCCCACTTGGCCTCATCGCCCACGGCCTTTTCGGGGCGCGTGGCCAGGTAGGCGTTGATGTCCTCAAACCCCAGATCGCGCCAGAGCTGCAGCGAAAAGCGCAGCACGCCCAGGATCTCGTCCTCGATCTGGTCGGGCGTACAGATGATGTGGGCGTCGTCCTGGGTCAGGCCACGCACCCGCATCAGGCCATGCAGCACGCCGCTCCGCTCGTAGCGGTACACGGTGCCCAGCTCGGCCCAGCGCAGGGGCAGCTCCCGGTACGAGCGCACATCCGTGTTATAGATCATGATGTGAAAGGGGCAGTTCATCGGCTTGAGATAGTAATCCTGGCCGTCCACATCCATGGGGGCAAACACGCCCTCCTGGAAGAAATCCAGGTGGCCCGAGGTCTCCCACAGCCAGGAACGCCCGATGTGGGGCGTATAGAGCAGCTCGTAGCCGCCCTCACGGTGGCGCTTGCGCCAGAAATCCTCAATGATCTCGCGGATGCGCCCGCCCTTGGGGTGCCAGTAGATCAGGCCGGGGCCCGCCTCCTCGTGGGTGCTGTACAGGTCCAGATCGCGGCCCACGCGCCGGTGGTCGCGCCGCTGGATCTCCTCCAGGTGCTCCAGATGGGCGCGCAACTCCTGCTTGTTACGCCAGATGGTGCCATAAACGCGCTGCAGCATGGGACGGCTCTCGTCGCCGCGCCAGTAGGCCCCAGCGATGCTCAGGAGCGCGAACGAGTCCCAGCGCAGCTCGCCCGTGTGCTCCACGTGGGGCCCGCGGCAGAGATCGTAAAAGTCGCCATGCCGGTAGACCGAGATCGTCTCGTCGGGGGGCATATCCTCCAGCAGCTCGAGCTTGTAGGGTTGGTCGACAAAGATCTGCATCGCCTCCTGACGCGAGACCACGTCCCGCTCGAACGGCTTTTTGGCCTGGATGCTGGCCTTCATCCGCTCGCTGATCTCCTCCAGGTCCTCGGGGGTGAGGGAGCGGGGCAGGTCGAAATCATAGTAAAAGCCGTCGTCGATGGCCGGGCCGATGCCGAACTTGGCGTCGGGGAACAGCTCCAGCACGGCCTCTGCCATGACATGGGCCGCCGAATGCCGCAGCTTTTCCATCTCGTGATTGGACATCTCGTATGCTCCTTTTGTAGGATTCTGATTCGGCGGAAAACAAGCCCCGCCCCGTGGCTCACACGCCCCTGGCAAACAACAAAAAGACCCCTCGCCCTGGGGCGAGAGGTCTTGCTCACGCGGTTCCACCCAATTCGCCAGCGCGCCATACGCGCAGACTGGCCTCAGGTTGCCGATAACGGGGCCGCCGGGGCTCTATACTGGCCCCTTCCGGACCGTGTCGGTCCTGCAAGGGTTTTTCCAGAGCCAGCTCACAGGGGGTTTTCGCTGCCTTGAGGCGAGAGGGGTTCCAGTCGATGCCCCCCATTCCCTGGCGCCATCCAGCGGCTACTCGTCCTGCTCGTTGCCGTTGCTCATGCGATTGTGCCGATACTATAGCATGGGTCGGTGGTTGTGCCAATAACGGGTATTGCCGCGTCAGGGCGATGAAAGTCGCAGTTAGGGTCAAGTTACGAGCTGGTTTCATTGGCACCTTGGGCGAAGACGAGCTTCGCCCGTACAAGCTAGCTGTGTGACGGCTCGCTGCTGTCTTGTAGGGTGCGAACCTTGTGTTCGCCCAGAGGATTGAAGGTGCATTCGATCATCGGACCCACTTACCATAAGCATAACTTTATCACCGCCGTGTTCCTGCGTATGTACATGACTCGCCCCGTGCTTTCGGCTATGATGAGGCATCGTCTGCAAAGAGACGTTCGCGCAACATCGGAGGACGATCCCATGGACAACCCGACCAAAAAGCTGGCCGGCAAGGTGGCGCTGGTCACCGGCGCGGGGCGCGGGCTGGGGCGCGCCTATGCCCTGCATCTGGCCCGTCTGGGGGCCGACGTGGTGGTGAACGATATCAGCATGCGGGCCCACCAAGAGTACGGCGAGGAGCTGGGCGCGGACGCCGTCACCGACGAGGTGGAGGCGCTGGGCGTGCGTAGCCTGGGCATCGAGTGCGACGCCACCGATTGCGACCAGGTGACGGCCATGTTCGCCGAGATCGAGCAGACGTTCGGGCGGCTGGACATTCTGGTGAACAACGCTGGCGGCTCGCTGCGAGGCAACGAGCGCTCGGGGGCCTCGGACGCACCCGAGGACGACTTTCGCTACATCATGGATGTCAACCTGATGGACACGATCCTCTGCTGCCAGGCCGCCGCTCCCATCATGAAGCGTCAGGGCGCGGGCAAGATCGTCAACGTCGGCAGCCAGGCCGGCATGCAGGC
>SKRJ01000385.1 GCA_007118555.1 Anaerolineae bacterium
ACGCTAGCACCCCAGCGCGCCCACGTTCTCGCATCGGGAACGTGGGCGCTCGACTCCCCGCCTACAGCTTTTGCGCCACCGCCAGAATATGGGTGCCCATATCGAGACAGCCCGGCTCGCAGCACGCCTCGATCTCCAGCTCGATGAGGTGATTCCAGACCTTTTCGTCGTCACGCCAGGTCGAGAGCACCGCATCCCAGGTGGAGGTGAGGCAGTTGCTGGCCGACAGCTGCAGCACCTCGCAGCCGGCATCGGTGATAAATTCGCGGAACTCGTCAGAGCGATAGGCATGCCAGAAGCGATCCACCGGACCCACCTTGCTGGGGCCCAGGGTGCCCGTGGCAATGATCTCGCGGTTCAACCGGGGGTCCACCGATTGCAGGATGCGGGGCAAGTTCTCGTGCAGCATGCCCCACAGGCTGCGGGCGCTGAGGAGCAGCAGCCCACCCGGGCGCGTCACCCGCACCAGTTCGCGCAACGCGGCCACGCGCTGGTCCAACGCATAGCTGAGGGGCCCGCCAAAGGACACCACCACATCGAACGCGTCGTCGCCAAACTCGCCCGAGAGATCGCGCATGTCCGCCACCTGCCAGGCCTCGATAGACCCGGCATAGCCCAGCGCCTCGGCATGGCGACGGTTGGCCTGCAGCTTGTCTTCCGACAGATCCACAATGACGACGCGATCCACCAACGGCGCAATCTCGCGCGTAAAGCGGCCGCTCCCGGCCCCCGCCTCGAGGACGCGCCAGCCGGGCTGCAGGTACTCGCGCAGATAGTGTACATGGACGGCAAAGTCGATCTGCTGCATGGGCCCCGCCTGCCCATGCCACCATTCGGCCAAGTCGTGCGGCCGGGGACTCGTCCAGCTCGGATCCGACGTTGTCATCACGCGCCTCCTGCCAAGGATTGCAGTCACACCTAGTATAGGGCGCAAAGAGGGATGCGTAAAGGGCACAAATCCCACCTTTTCACTCCTGTGAAAACCTGCCGCCCAAACCCCTTGACCTGACCCCGCGCTCCGGCTATACTGCGACTTGTAGAACATATGTTCTATAGTATCGCCCCATAGGAGGAGCGCCATGCCTCACCCATCCCCGTCCACGTCTGCATCGCCCGTGACCGCGCTGTTGGCCCCGCTGGGCCCCGGCGTCGTCGAGCGCCTGGAGCGTGCCGTACGCCCCGTGGCCCGCGCCCTGTGCAGCGCCTCGGAGGCCGCCCCGGGTGGCGACGATCTGGCCGTCATCGACGAGGAACTGGCGCAGCTTTTGGCCGCGCGGGAGCTGTTCAAGGCCTGGGTCGAGCGCACCCAAGCGCAGGACGAGAGCCCCCTCACCCCCGCCCAGTTCCTGCGCGCCTGGGGCGAGTCCACCGGCCGGGTGATCCAGCTCCTCAAGGCGCGCCGCGAGCTGGGGGGCGGCAGCCAGACCGATGCCCTGCTGGACGCCGTCTATGCCGAGCTGGAGGCCGAGCTGCTGCGCGGGTGGGCCCCTGAGCAGCCCCAGGGGGAGGCGCTGCCATGACACGTACTACCCATGACCGCACCGCCCGCCGCATCGCCGCCCTGGTGCGCGCCTTTGCCGACATTGGCCTGTTCAGCCGGGCCGTGCTGCGGCGCCCCCTGCGCCCCTATCAGCTCGCCCCGGCGCGGGCCATCGCCGAGTCGGTGCTGCGCGGCCAGGGGCGCACGTTTGCCGTGATGATGGCGCGGCAGGCGGGCAAGAACGAGACCGCCGCCCAGCTCGAGGCCTTCCTGCTCAACCTGCGGCGGCGCTCGGGCGGCTTCATCGTCAAGGCCGCGCCCACCTTTCGGCCCCAGGCCCTCAACAGCCTGCTGCGGCTGCAATCGGTCCTGGCGGACGCGCCCCTGCCGCCCCTGGCGCGCGATGGCGACGCCATGCTGCGCTGCGGACGGGCGCGCATCGCGTTCTACTCGGCGGCCCCCGGCGCCAACGTCGTCGGCGCCACGGCCGACATCCTGCTGGAGGCCGACGAGGCCCAGGACGTCGACCCGGAAAAGTGGCACAAGGATTTCGCCCCCATGGGCGCGTCCACCAATGTCACCACGGTGCTGTGGGGCACCGCCTGGACCGCCGACACGCTCCTGGCCCGCACCATCCTGGCCCTGCGCGAGCTCGAGGCCCGCGACGGCCAGCAGCGGGTGTTCCGCGTGCCCTGGCAGACCGTGGCCGAATCGGTGCCCGCCTATGGACGTTATGTCACGACGCAGATCGAGCGCCTGGGCCTGCAGCACCCCCTGATCCGCACCCAGTATCTCCTGCAAGAGATCGATGACGCTGCGGGCATGTTCCCGCCCACCACCCAGGCCCTGATGCGCGGCGGGCATCCGCGCCAGCAGGGCCCCACCGCGGGCCGCGCCTATGCCCTGCTCATCGACGTGGCGGGAGAGGCGCTGTCACCCGGCAGCCCCGAGGCCGAGCGCCGCCGCGACAGCACCGCCGCCACCGTGGTCGAGATCGCCGCCAGCCCGCACGACGCCGACGACCGG
>SKRJ01000325.1 GCA_007118555.1 Anaerolineae bacterium
CCCTTCATGTAGGGGTAGGCCCCTGACGCATGTATGCGTATGCCTACCCCTTGTCTCGGAATGGGCGGCCACGGGGGGCCGCCCATTCCGGGGTGATCTCATCGACAAGCATGTAGGGGCAGGCCCTTGACGCATGTATGCGTATGCCTGCCCTCCGTCCCTGCGCCGGTCCCGTCGCCCTCTTGCCCTTCCGCCCCTCGGCCTGCGCCGCCGTCAGTTCCGCAGCAGCAACCCCGGCTGACATTGGCGGCAGAAATGCGTCGGGCGGCGGGCGACCTTGATCTCGGAGATGGGGGCGCCACAGCGCGGGCAGGGCTCGCCGGGGCGTCCGTGTACGTTGAGCCCCTCGCGGCGGTGCATGTCGTGGGTGCGAGGGATGCTCTCCATGGCCACGGCCAGCCGCGCCTCCAGCACCTGACGCATGGCGTCATACAGGCGCGCCATCTCCTCCTGCGAGAGCTGGGTGCGCTTGCGGAACGGATAGATCCCCGCCGCGAACAGGATCTCGTCGGCATAGGCGTTGCCGATGCCCGCCACCGCCCGCTCGCGGGTGAGCACGCCCTTGATCTCGCCCCTGTGGGGCCGCAGCCGCTCGAGGAAGCGCTCCAGCGTCAGGGCGGGGTCCAGCGCGTCGGGGCCCAGGTCGGCCATGCCCGGCACGCGGGCCAGATCGTCGGTGAGGTAGGTCTTGCCCATGCCCCTCAGATCGTGGTAACGCAGCGTCAGGTCGTTAGAGAAGGAGATGCGGTAATAGTCACGTACGCGCGGTCGCGCGTTCGGCTCGCAGGGCGCCAGGTTGCCCGTGAGCATGAAATGCGTCGCCAGCCAGAAGTCGTCATCGAGCGAGATCAGCAGGAGCTTGCTCCGACGGGTGACATCCCGTACGGTGCGGCCCACGAGGGTTTGCTCGGGCTCGGCGTGGGAGAGCAAGTTGCGGAACACCAGGGGGCGGTGGATCTCCAGGGCCATGACTCGCTGCCCCACGATCTGCGGGCGCAGCCAGCGGGCCAGCGCCTCGACCTCGGGCAGCTCGGGCATGGCGACCTCCTATGCGCTGTCAGCGCCGCCGTCAGCGACGCAGTCGTCGTCGATGACCCGCATCTCGCGGATGCGCTCGATGGCAAAGGTGCGCTCGCTCTGGCGCAGGTAGCAAAAGGCCCGCAGATAGGTCTGTCCCGGCCTGCCGGTGACCTCGACGGGCCGCACGGTGCGTTCGGTGCTGTTCCCCCGGGCGTCCGCATAGCGGATCCAGAGCAGCGCGCCGCTTTTCATCGCCTCACGGATCACCGGCGGCGGCTCTATCGGTTGTGCGACGCTCCGCACACTCCGCCAGTCCAGCCGGCGCCCCTGCACGTCGTAGTAGTCGGCCAGGGTGCGCACCTCCTGTTCGGCCAGGACCTCGCGGATCTGCCGAAATAGCTGGCGGGTGGCCTCGGCGTCGCCCAGGGCCCGGTGCCCATGCTTGCGGATGCCCAACCCGCGGCAGAGGTTGTCCAGCGAGTAGCTGGGGGCATACCAGCACTCCCGGGCCAGGGTGAGGGTGTCGAGGGCCGCGATTCGCGGACGCGGTCGTTGGGCGCGCTCCAACTCGGCCCGTAGAAACCCCATGTCGAACAGGGCGTTGTGCCCCACGAACACAGCGCCATCCAGCAGGGAGAGCACTTGATCGACAATGTGGGCAAAGAGCGGGGCCTCGCGCACCATCGCATCGGTGATGCCGTGCACCCGCAGGGCGCCCGGATCCGACGCGCGCTGCGGGTTTACCAACTGCTGGTACTCGGTGAGAATCGTGTCGCCCACGCCAATCACAATGCCCACCTCGACGACCCGATGGCCCAGTGTGGGGTTCAGGCCGGTGGTCTCGACATCGAAAAAGGCCAGCGGCACATCGACGATGGCGGTTTGTGGATCAATCATAGCAGTTCAGCGCGTTTCGCAGCGCCACCGGCCGAAAGCTGTGCCGGTGCAGCGGGCTGGCGCCCAGGCGGGCCAACGCCTTGCGGTGCTGCCGCGTGCCATAGCCCTTGTGTTGCGCCAGGCCATAGCCGGGGTGGGCGACGTCCAGATCACGCATCAGCCGATCGCGGGTGACTTTGGCGATAATCGAGGCGGCCGCAATGGAAAGGCAGGTACGGTCGCCCTTGGGAATGGCGCGCTGCGGCATGGGTAGGATGTCGAGGGCAAGACCATCGATCAGCAGATAGGCCGGGGCGACGCACAGTCGCTCCAGGGCTTGTCGCATGGCGCGGCGGGTGGCCGGCACGATGCCGATACGGTCGATCTCGGCGGCGGCAACAGCCCCTATGCCCCAGCACAGGGCGTGCTCCAGCACGAGATCATAGCAGCAGGCTCGTGGGTGGGGCGTCAGGAGCTTGGAATCGCGCACCGGCGAGAGGCACTCATCCAGGTCAGACCTGTTCGGCGGGAGAATGACAGCGGCCGCGACCACGGGCCCCGCCCATGCACCGCGACCCGCCTCGTCCATGCCCGCAATGCAGCGATA
>SKRJ01000468.1 GCA_007118555.1 Anaerolineae bacterium
GATACTCCCTTGGCCACGCGAAACTAGAAATCGATCGATTGCCCGCCATAGGCATAGCGCAAGAGCTGCCCCAGCTCGTCCTCGCTGGGCGCCCGCAGCCCCAGGACGGCGCAGCTATCGCAGAGGGCGTTCTCCACCAGCTTGGGCAGACGCGCCTCGAAATCGTCGGCAGAGATGCCGGCCTGCTCGAGCGTCAGCGGCTGTCCCACCCGCTCGGCGAGCCCGCGGATCGCCCCTACCAGGCTCGCGCTCGCCTCCAACTCACTGTCCGCCGTCAGCCCCAGAAAGCGGGCCAGATCCCCGTAGCGCGTGGGGGCGTGGCCTCTGGCGGTGAACTCGATGGTATAGGGCAGGAACAGCCCGACCGCGCGCCCGTGGGGCACGCCAAAGACCGCACCGAGAGAGTGGCCCAGGGCGTGAGACAGGGTCGCCATCGAGTTGCCAAAGCCCAGCCCGGCGATGCAGGCCGCGTTGTGCATCTTTTCTCGCGCCACCGAGTCGGCGCCACCGCTGGCGCTGGCGCAGGCGCGCTCGAGGTATTGCATGACCATGTGGGCAGCGCTGAGGCAGAGGCCGTCGCTATAGTCATTGCTCCACAGGGACGTATAGCCCTCTATGGCGTGGGTCAGGGCATCCATGCCGGTGTCGGCCGTGATCTGCGCCGGGAGGTTCGCCGTCAGGGCCGGATCCACGATGGCGATGTCGGGCATGTTCTCCGGATGGCCCAACGCAAGCTTGCGCTCCTCCGTCAGATCGCTCAGTACGATGGGCCAGGTGGTCTCTGCGCCGGTGCCGCTGGTGGTGGGAATGGCGATCAGGCGCGCCTTTTTTCGGAGGCCCAACGTGCCCACGGGCGCAATGGAGTCGGGCGTCAGATCGGGGCGCTCGTACAGCACCCAGATTGCCTTGGCGGCATCCAGGCAAGAGCCTCCGCCCAGGCCGATGACCCAATCGGGCTCATAGGTCAGAGCCAGCGCTGCGCCACGCCGGACGGTCTCCAGAGATGGGTTGGGCTCGACCTCGGCATAGACGGCGGCCCCGATCCGGGCCCGCTCGAGGCGCGACGTCACGAGTTGCAGGAGGCCCAACTTTTCCATGTTCGCGTCGGTGACGATCAGCGCCCGCTTGCCCTGGAGGTCCCGCAAATAGTCCAACGCATCGGGGCCAAAGACGATCTCGGGGCTGCGAAAGAACCACATGGCGACTCCTTGCCGGGGAAAACCGGCGGGCATACGGGCTCAGTCACCGGGGAACAGGGTAGGGACGCGGGTGGCGCAGTTCACCAGCTCCTGGGCGGCCGGCACATAACGCATGATCTTGGACATGTCCCCTTGCAGCTTGATCCGGCGCGTCATCATCCCTTGAATGGGATCCAGCTTTTTGTTGACGATGGCGCGCCAGTTGGACGCATCCGACTCGAGCCGAAAGGCGGGGCGATAGTCGCTCTCGTTCTCCACCAGGCAGGCCTGGCGGCACTCGCCATGCCACAGATCCACATAGTAGATGACATCTCTGTCCATGAGACCATCGGCCAGGATGACAAAGTAAAAGTCGCCCTCCCAGTTGCCCGCCACCTTCTTGTAGCGGCCGCTGCTGTTGACCTCGTCCTTGTAGCTCTGGATCCATTCCTCTGAGCCGAACAGATGCTCCATAGTTCCCTCTCCCCGCCCGTGTGTGCCATCGGCCTTGGCCCGCATTGTAGACAAGGGCCCGTGGCCCGTCAAAGCGTCGCGGAGCCGGGCCGGCTTGCGCCCTGTCGTCGACGCCTCTATGATGACGTTGTTCAGGGTGCCGGCCGCTTGCGCACCGTCACGCCCGCCCATCGCACAACAAGCAGACTGGATAGGGAGCAACACCATGCCAGACAGGACCAATATCCTGCTGATTCTCAATGACGACATGGGCTATAGCGATCTGGGCTGCTATGGCGGCGAGATCGAGTCCACCCACCTCGATGCGCTGGCTGCGGGCGGCCTGCGGTTTACCCAGTTCTATACCACGGCGCGCTGCTGTCCGTCCCGGGCGTCGCTGCTCACCGGGCTCTATCCGCACCAGGCCGACGTGGGCCACATGATGGACGACGATGGCGTGGATGGCTATCTGGGCGACCTGAACCATAACACGGTCACCATCGCCGAGGCGCTCAAGGGCGCTGGCTATCGCACCTACATGTCCGGCAAGTGGCATGTGTCGCGCTACATCGAGGGGCCCGAGCACAACTGGCCGCGCCAGCGCGGGTTCGACGACTATTACGGGATTCTGACGGGCGCCGCCAACTATTACCAGCCGCGCACGCTGACGCGGGGCAACACGCCCATCGAGCCCGAGGGCGACGACTATTTCCTCACCGATGCCATCTCGGACGAGGCGGTGCGCCAACTCCGCGAGCACGCCCGGGATCACGCCGGGACGCCCTTTTTCCAATACGTGGCCTACACCGCCCCCCACTGGCCGCTGCACGCCCACGAGGACGATGTCGCCCGCTACAAGGGCCGCTTTGAC
>SKRJ01000035.1 GCA_007118555.1 Anaerolineae bacterium
ACGGAGAGGGAGGTCTTGGGGCTCGACCTGGCCGGCGATCCCGTGGCGCCTCGCGATCGGATGGTGCCACTGATTGTGAGCATCATCCTGATCGTGGCCACGATGGGGCAGGCCGTTCTGATCGCCGCCGAAATCCGTACGGGCGCGGCGCACGCCCTGCTCTCGACGCCCATGGGGATCAGCGAGTTCTTTGTGGCCAAGGGGATCGCCGGTGTCCTCGTGGCGTTCGTACAGGTGTTCCTCGTGCTCCTGATCATTGGCGCGCTGGCCCAGCAGACCCTCGTTGTGCTCGTTCTCGCCGTGTTGGGAGCCATTCTCTTTACGGGGATCGCATTTCTTATGGCGGCTACGGGCTGGGACACGCCCACGCTGATGGCTCTGGGCCTTACCATCATGATCCCCCTGAGTGCACCGCCCTTTGACATTCTCTTTCCCGGCACAGTCACGGGATGGGGGCAGTTCATTCCCACCCACTCTTTATCAGAGGCCCTGCATCATGCCGCGAATCTCGGCCTGGGTTGGGGGCAGGTGTGGCAGGAGATGGCCATACTTCTGGCGTTTTCTGCGGCCCTGGGGATCGCCGGTATCCTGGTGCTGAGGACGAAATTCCGATGAATCTGATGGCACGGATCGGTGCGGTGGTTCGCAAGGATGTGCTCTACAGTAGCCCGGGGCTGATCCTGGTCATTGCGGTGCTGCTCCCTCTGATCGCGACTCTGGTGATCTCGGTTGTGGTCGATAGCCCGGTCTTGGGCGAGCCCCGGCTGGGCCTTGTCGATCGGGGCGACTCACAGCTACCGGAGCAACTGGCCGAACGCGGCCATCTGACGATCACGCACTATGACCAGGCAGAGGCCTTGCGAGACGCCGTAGCGCGTGGCGACCATGAGGTGGGCGCCATCTTGCCTGAGGACCTGGACGATGCCCTGGCCGCAGGGGAAGAGCCCTCGATCAACCTGTTCATCTGGGGCGAGAGCCTGGAGAGCCAGCGCGAGCTGGTCATCACAAGCATCGAACAGGTCGCGAGGCGGATTGCGGGGCAAGAGCTGCCTGTGGACGTGACCATTGTGCAGCCCGAACGGCAAGAGTTTCCGCCCTGGGAGGATCGTCTGTTTCCGCTGGTGGTGATCATGGTCATTGTTTATGGCGGCATGTTGATTCCGGCCACGGTGTTGGTCAAGGAACGGGAGGCCGAGACGATCATGGCGCTCACGGCCACACCCATGTCGCTGACCGAGCTGTTGGTGGCCAAAGGTCTGACCGGGATGGTCGTCAGCATCGTGATGGGCATGGTCATTCTGGCGATCAACGACGCCTTTGGGGCGCAACCTGCATTGCTGATCGGCGTCATTGTGCTGAGCGCGCTGCTGGCCGCCGAGATGGGGCTCGTCCTGGGGCTGTTCATCGGGGATGTGGTAACCCTGTATGCTGCGATCGAGGGGATCGGCATCCTGCTGTTGGCCCCGGCCCTCTTTTACCTGTTCCCCCAACTCCCCGATTGGGTGGCGCGCCTCTTTCCCAGCTACTATATGCTGGCGCCCATCATCGAGATGAGCCTGCACGACGCCGTCTGGGCGGATATCGCCAGCGACGTGGCCGTGCTGGGAGGGTTGATCGTGGTAGTCACCCTCCTGGGCGTGTGGCTGGCGCGTCGCATGGGGCCCAGGGGCTGAGCGCTACGGCTGTCGCCGCTAGACGACTCCTGCGCCGGGACGCCACGAGGCCCCCCTCTTTCATGTATGAGGGGGGCCTGTTGTGTGCAAGACACGGACGCCGAGACTCTAGGTGACCAGGGAGAGCAGATAGCCCGCCGTGATGACCGAGGCAATCAGGCCTGATGTGCTGGCGCCCAGGCCATGCATCAAGATAAAGTTGTTGGGGTCATCCTGCTGGGCGATGCGCTGGGCCACTCGCGCCGACATCGGAAAAGCCGAGATGCCGCAACCACCGATGAGGGGGTTGAACTTGCCGCCCGAGATCACGTTCATGAGCTTGCCGAGCAAGAGGCCGGACGAGGTGCCGAACATAAAGGCCAACAGACCCAGCCCCAAGATCATCAGCGTCTCTTGCCGCAAAAAGCGGTCGGCGCCCATCGTCGAACCAACGGTGATCCCCAAAAAGATGGTGACGATATTGGTGAGCTCGTTGTTGGCGGCCTGCTCGATGCGCGCCACCACGCCCGACTCGCGGGCCAGGTTGCCAAACATCAGCATACCGACCAACGGCAGGGCCTCGGGAGCCAACAACCCGACCACCAGGGTCACCCCGATGGGGAAAAAGATACGCTGTTGGGTGGGAACGGTGCGTGTGCTTACGGGCATGCGGATCATGCGCTCTTGGCGCGTCGTCAACAGGTGGATGATCGGCGGCTGAATGACCGGCACCAGGGCGATGTAAGAGTACGCGGCCACGCTCACGGCGCCCAGCATCTCGGGCGCTGCCAAGGAAGACACCAGGATGGCCGTCGGGCCGTCGGCCGAGCCAATGATGGCGATGGCGGCCGACTGGGCCAGATTAAAGCCCAGGACCATGGCCATGACCAGGGCGCTAAAGCAGCCAAACTCGGCGGCGGCGCCAAATAGCACATACTTGGGATTCTGCATCAGGGGGCCAAAGTCGGTCATGGCGCCGATGCCCAAAAAGATCAGGCTGGGAAAGAGCCCGGTCTGAATGCCCGCGCGGTACAGAACGTCAAAGAGACCGCCGTCTTCAACCAGAGGCGCATAGGGGATATTGACCAGGATACAGCCCAGACCGATGGGCAGCAGGAGCAAGGGCTCGTACTCGTGTCTGACGGCCAGCCAGATCAGGACGCCGCCGATGGCAAACATGACCAGGGCCTGCCAGGTGATGCCGGTGATTCCCCGAGTCAACTCTGCGAACGCATCAAATGGGAGCATAGAGGTTCCTTCCTACCCAGCGGCGCTGGGGCTGTCATCGGAGGCGGGCCAGCCCGCCATGGCCGTGGATGCCACGCGTAGCAACGAGCCGTCACAGGCAGATCCGCCGCAACTCGTCTCGTGGCATGGTCCGAGGCGAGTCTGCCACACTCTTGCAGACATGCTGGTATCCGAGCGATAGTACTGCAAAGGGAACGCGTCGCCCCGGATGAGGGTGGCGCGGCTCGATCCGGTAGGTGCCATGCAACATGCCAGACGCAGGATGGACGCACGCACGCGCGCATTGTAGCATGGCGCACGTTTCTGTCCAATTCACTCGGATGGACGTAGAGCGAATCGTGTTGGCCTGCGCTATGACGTGCAGTGCCGACACAGGCTGCCTACCACTCGCCTGCGTAACGCACGCCATAGGGCGCGGCCAGCGCCACGATACGGCCAAACCGCAGCCGTACAAGCTGGCGTTGATGCAGGATGTCATGGGCGGCCCAGGCCGCCAGCACATCCCCGGCCCGGATCGGCCCCCAGCTCGCCTGGTGGGTGACGTCCCAATTGGGGGCATCGAGGCTGCGGAGCCACGCCAGCGAGCGCTGTCGCTCGTCCTCCCAGGCCTCGAGCGTGGCATCGAGGGCCGGTGGCTGGGCCTGATAGGGAGCCATCCAGCCGTCCCAATCGCTATCGGGCCAGGGCTGGTCAGGGTGGTGCAGGGTGGCATCCAGACGGGGACGAAAATCCCGGCGCTCTTCGTGGAGCAGATGACAGACCACCTCCAGCATGCACCATTCCTCAGGCGCGGGCCGCTGCAGCAGGTCCTGGCGGGGTACCCCGCCGGTGAGGGCCCGCACGATGGCGGGTCCGGTGGCCAACTCGCTCAAGAGCGCTGAGAGATCCATAGAGCCATCCTTGTACCAGAATCGGCGGTGAGCCGGAGGGCGCTCAGGGCGCCGTCGCGATTTGCACCTCTTCTGCGTCCTCCTCCTTGTCTGGCGGCAGGTGGGAGGTGCAAAAGGCGCAACGCGCTGCCGCGATGGGCAGGTCCGAGAGACAGTAGGGGCACTTTTTCGTGGTCGGGCCGGTCGGGGGAGCCTGCTCCTCTTGGCGCTTGGCGCTGTTGATCGCCCGCAGCAGCAAAAACAGGGCAAAGGCTGTGATCAGAAAAGAGATCACGCTGTCGAGAAAGGCGCCCACATTCACCGTCACCGCTCCGGCCTCGACGGCGGCGCCCAACGTGGGGTAGGGCGGTGGTACGGCGCCGGAGCGTAGGACGATGAACAGATCACGAAAGTCCTGGGGACGCAGCAGCTCGAGGGGTGGCGTGAGAATATCGCTGGTGAACGAGGTAACAACGAGGCCGAACGCGCTGCCGATGATCACGCCCACGGCCAGATCCAGGACACTGCCCCGCATGGCGAACTCACGGAACTCTTTGACCACCTTGTTCATGTCAAGTCTCCCTTCTCGAGCGAACGGCAAGCCGCCACGAGACCATGGCCGGACGAGGGCTATCGTAACACGGCAGCGGCCACAGGACAAGGTGCGGCGACGGTAGGCTCGGTGACATTCTATATGAGTGATCACGGGGGTTTGCTGTCTGGGCCGGTTCGCATGTACACTGGCGCCTGTGTGTATCCTGTTGACCCTGCATGCGAAACATGAGGAGCCCTGCGCCATGAGTCAGCTTTATCGCGTCCTGTTGTGCGGCAACGTCATCGACGAGGAGGGCCAGCGACTGCTCGCGCCGGTGGCGCAACTGTCGCAGGTAGGTGACTATTGCACCGAGGAAGAGCGCATCGAGGCGGCCTGCACCGTCGATGCCATGCTGGTGCGCACCGGCGCCGTCACACGTGCCCTGATCGAGGCCTCGCCCAACCTCAAGATCGTGGCCCGGCATGGGGTGGGCTATGACGCCGTCGATGTCGAGGCCTGCACCGAGCATGGCGTGCTGGTCACCATCACCCCTGACGCCAACGCTACCGCCGTCAGCGAGCATGCCCTGGCCCTCATGCTGGCCGCCGCCCGCAAGGTGCCCCAGGCCGATGCGGCGCTCAAGGCGGGTCATTGGGAGCGCGAGCCCTATCTGGGGATCGAGCTCTCGGGCAAGACGCTTGGGTTGGTGGGCCTGGGGCGCGTGGGCTCCAAGGTGGCCCAGTTGGCCAACGCCTTTGGCATGACGGTGCTGGCAGCCGATCCCTATGCGACGGCCGAGCGCGCCGAGAGCCTGGGGGTGCGCCTGATGGAGCTGGACGAGATGCTGCCCCAGGCGGATTTCGTCTCGGTCCATGCCCCGCTGACGTCTGACACCCAATACATCATCGGTCGCAGGACCCTGCCCCTCCTCAAGGAGACGGCGATCCTGGTGAATACCGCGCGGGGCGGGTTGGTGGACCCCGTGGCCCTGTACGAGGCGCTGGAGGCCGGCCGGCCGGCGGCCGCGGCGCTGGACGTGTTCGAGTCCGAGCCTTTTGACATCCATGATCCTCTGCCCAAGCTCTCCAACGTAATCGTGACGCCCCATGTGGGCGGGCAGACCGACGACGCGCTGGTGAACATGGCCGTCGGGGCGGCCCATGCGATCCTGGATGTGTTCGAGGGGCGACGCCCCCAGGGGCTGGTCAACCCAAAGGTGCTGACGAACACGAGCCGGGTGCAGGTAGCCTAGGGGCCGGTCGCTCTTGTCTGTCAGGCAGATGGGCGCTCCATGAGCTATCTCGATTGGACAATCCTGCGGAACAGGCGCGTTCCGCAGGATTGTCATCTGGCTAATCGGCGCGCCATCGGGCGGCATATTCTTCGTGGGTCAACCCGTATAGCACCTCGTCGTGGTAGGCGCCGCCCATGTACGCCACGCGCCGACGCACCCCCTCGCGCTGGAAACCGAGACGTTCGTGGAGCGCGATAGAGGCCTCGTTCATCGTCAAGCAGGCCGAGTTGCACTTTTGCATGCGCAGCTCCTCAAAGGCATAGCCCAGCGCGAGGCGCAGCGCGTCGAGGGCGTATCCCTTGCCGCGATGGGCACGATAGATGCTGATGCCCACGCCAAAGGTGCCGTGACGCTGATCCAGGTCGAACAGATTGAGCCACCCGACCAGAACCCCGTCCAGATTCTCCACATAGAGGCTGATGCGGCCTGAATCATCGTCGTCAGGAGCACGGAGCTGCTCTGCATACCGCTCCTCGGACACTACCGGCAGCTCGATGCGGTACTCGAGCATCTGTCGGGCGCGGCTGTCCTGGTACTCTTGCCATTTGGGCCCGATGTCAGACTCCCGAAACGACCGCAGCCGCACCCTGTCACCCTGCCAATAGTAACCCATCGTGTGTGTGCCTCCCCGCAACTCTGGCTCTTGCTGCCAGGCCAACCTCTGCCCCGTACTATTCCACAACACGCGGATGACGTCAACGGGTGCATGTCCCTATGCGATCTCACCGGTCGTTTGACAAGAGCATGACGGCAGACTATAATTCAACAGTGGTTGAACTATTCCAGGAGCGCGATCCCCATACGGGCAGGAGGAGAGGCATGAGCACGCAGGAGCAGGCGGACCGGATTCGGGCGCAGGTACGGCAGCGTTACGCCGACATCGTGCGGCAGCGGGGCAGCGACTGCTGTGGCAGCGACGGGTGCTGTGACGATGCGTCGTCAGACATCGAGCATATCCAGCGGTTGGGCTATAGCGCCGAGGAAGCATGCTGCGTGCCCGAGGGCGCGAACTTTTCCCTGGGCTGCGGCAACCCCATCGCCATCGCGTCGCTGCAGCCGGGCGAGACGGTTCTCGATTTGGGCAGCGGTGCAGGCTTTGACTGCTTTCTCGCGGCCCGGGCTGTGGGCGAGACAGGCCGCGTGATCGGCGTGGACATGACCCCCGACATGATCAGTCGCGCCCGTGAGAACGCCGCCAGGGGCGGCTATGCCAATGTCGAGTTCCGTCTGGGCGAGATCGAGCATCTGCCCGTGGCGGATGGCCAAATCGATCTCATCATGTCCAACTGCGTCATCAACCTCTCGCCTGACAAAGAGGCGGTGTATGCCGAGGCGTTTCGCGCGCTCAAGCCGGGGGGACGGCTGGCTATCGCCGATACTGTGGCCACGGCGCCTCTGCCCGACGAGGTGCGCGCCGACATGGCCTCCTGGTCCGCGTGCATCTCGGGCTCGGCGGTGATCGACGACATCGAGGAGATGCTGCGGGAGGCGGGTTTTGTGCAGATTCGCATACAGCCCATCGACGAGAGCCGCGAACTGGTGCGCGAGTGGACCTCCAATAGCCGCGTCGAGGACTATGTCCTGTCGGCGACGATCACGGCGGTCAAGCCATAGGCATGAGGCGTAACCGATATCGCATCACAGATTGAGGAAAAGGTAATGCAAAAAGAGAGGAATCTCAGTTTCTTTGAAAGGTATCTGACACTGTGGGTGATGCTCTGCATCGCGGCGGGCATCCTGCTATCCAGCATTGCGCCGAATCTGGCAACGACGCTCGATGCCATGTCGGTGCATCACGTATCGATCCCCATCGCCATCTGCATGTTCTTTATGCTGTACCCCATCATGGTCAAGATCGATTTTGGGCAGGTGGTCAAGGTCTCCAAGAACCCCAAGCCGATCGTGTTGAGCGTCGTGATCGACTGGCTGGTCAAGCCGGCGACCAAGTATCTGCTGACGATCTTTTTTCTCGGGTTTGTCTTTCGCGGTCTGATCACCGGCACCGAGATCCTCGCCTCGGGGCAGGAGGTCGAGTTGTGGCGCAGCTACACCTCGGGGTTGCTGTTGCTGAGCGTGGCGCCCTGCACGGCCATGGTGCTGGTGTGGAACCATCTGGCGGACGCCAGCATGGAGCTGACGCTGATCATTGTGGCCCTGATGTCGCTGCTGATCCTGGTGCTGTTCGCGCCAGTGGCCACCCTGATGCTGGGCGGAATCGGCGTGGTGATCCCGTGGGAGACGATGCTCCTGTCGATGGCGATCTATGTGGCGTTGCCTCTGGTGGCCGGTTACCTGACCCGCAGATGGATTTTCGCCAACAAGGGTGAGGAGTGGTTCGAGACGCGCTTTGTGAGCGCGCTGACGCCCGTGAGCATCGCGGCTCTGTTGACGACGCTGGTGCTGCTCTTTTCCTTCAAGGGCGACGTCATCATCGAGAACCCGTTGCACATTCTGTACATCAGCATTGTGCTGACCATCCAGACCCTGGGTATCTTTGTGCTGGCCTACTTTGGCTTTAGTCGTTGGTTCAAGCTGCCCTACGAGCAGGCGGCGCCCATTGGCCTGATCGGCACCTCGAACCACTTTGAGGTCGCCTTTGCCACGTCGGTGATGCTCTTTGGCCTGGGCTCGGGGGCTGCTCTGGCGGCCGTGGTGGGCGTGCTGGTCGAGGTGCCCACGATGCTGGCCCTGGTCGAGGTCTGCAAGCGCACGCGCCACCTGTTCCCGTCCGAGGAAACGGGACGCGTGGCGACAGCCATGCCGGCGACGAGCGCCGAGTGAGCCTGTAGAGCATCACGTGGGCCGTTGCGACGAGTCGAGTCCCCATCAGGCGCTGCAGAGGGATGCCATCGATGGGGACTCTTGCTTACTCTTCCACGACCTGTATCGTCCCCACCATGCCATCCTGCTCGTGAAAGCGGCAGTAGAGGTAATAGTCGCCCGGTTCCTCAAAGGTATAGGTGACCTCATCGGTAAAGCCGGCGAGCACCTGCAGATCAAAGAGATCCTCCTCAGCGTCCTCGTCGCGCTTGACCGTAAAGGTGTGCAGATCATCGACACTGGTCATCATAAAGATCACGGCCTGGTTTGCAGGTACGACAAACTCGTTCGGGATGAACTCGTTCTGATTCGCCTGCACCTCAAAGACCAGAAAATCGTTGACCACGGTCGGCGTGGGGTCCGGCGCGGGAGGGGGTGCCACGGGCGGCTCACAGGCTGCCAGGACAGTGACGGACAGGGCAACCAACAGAAATACCAAGAGTCGGGTACGCATCGCTCGATCCTTTTGTTATGGTGATTATTAGGGTAGGTCGTCTTTCAGGATAGCATGCAGGTTACGGCGCGTCAATGCTATTTCCGCACCGCGAATGGGTGGCATGATGCGGGTTCGCCTCACAGCGGTTTTGCGGCACTTGGGCCCTATGCTATACTGGGCGCAACAAGGCGACTGGGGGGCTCGCCCGATCTGTTGTGCGGCTGGGCAGCGTCTCCCGTAGGATGGCCTCTACGATCGTGGTGACGCACCACGTTGGGTAGGGGTCTTTTTTTCTAGTTACCTAGATCTCGAGAGCGCAGCCAGACTCGGCAAAGGAGCAAGCATGGTGGATGGATTGGATATAGGCGCGATCCAGGAGGCGACCCAACGGGTGCGCGAGAACACGGCCCGGGTGGTGGTGGGGCTGGATGCGCCGATCGAGCTGATGCTGGTGACGCTGCTGTGCGAGGGGCATGTGCTCCTGGAGGACATCCCCGGCATCGGCAAGACGACCCTGGCCAAGGCGCTGGCTCGCAGCCTGGGCTGCACCTTCAAGCGGCTCCAGTTCACCCCCGATCTGCTACCCTCGGACATTACCGGCGTGAGCATCTATAATCAGCGCACCCAAGAGTTCGAGTTTCGGCCCGGGCCGGTGTTCAGCCAGGTGCTGCTGGTGGACGAGATCAACCGCGCCGGGCCGCGCACCCAGAGCGCCCTGCTCGAGGCCATGCAAGAGCGCCAGGTGACGGTGGATGGCGAGACACGCCTCCTCGAGCGCCCCTTTTTGGTGATGGCGACGCAGAACCCCATCGAGTTGGAAGGCACCTTTCCCCTGCCCGAGGCCCAGTTGGACC
>SKRJ01000197.1 GCA_007118555.1 Anaerolineae bacterium
ACAGGCTGGAGAGAATCGAGCAGAGCTCGGTGGAGGAGGCGCTATCGCCCTCGACACCGCTATAGTTCTGCTCAAAGGTCAGGCTGGCGGACATACTCAGGGGCCGATGCTGTGCAAAGCGCCCCGCCAGATACGAGGCCAGGATCATGTTGCCCTTGCCATGGATCGGGCCGCTCATCTTGACCTCGCGCTCGACGCTGATGACCGCGGAACGCCCCATATAGGTGCGGGCCGAGATGCGCGAAGGCAGCCCAAAGATGAAATCGGCCGACTGGGCTACAGAGAGGGCGTTGATCTGACCCACCGTAGCCCCCTCGGTCTGGACGAGGATGGTGCCGTTCTGAATCGTCTCCAGATAGCGCTCCTTGATATAGTCCAAACGATGGCGCTTGGCCTCGACGGCGTTCTGCACATCGCTGGCCTGGGTGAGCTCGTGCCCAGAGCGCTTGGCCTGATAGGACGACTCGCGCACCAGGTCGGCCATGGTGGCAAAGTGCGTCGAGAGCTTTTCCTGGTCGGAGGCAGTACGGCTGCTCTCTTCAGCGACACGCGCCACAGCCCCGGGACTAAACTGTACCAGATCCTCACGCCGACAGAGGTCGCCTATGAAGCCGGCCAGGCTATGCAGGTTGTCGTCGTCACGCTTCATCTCCATCACAAACTCGGCCTTGACCTTGAAGAGCTCACGAAACTCTTCGTCCAGCATATAGAGCAGTTGATAGAGGCGCTGATCGCCGATGACAATGACCTTGACATCCAGCGGGATCGGCTCTGGTTCCAGGCTGACGGTGGCCACCAGGCCAAAGAACTGGGCCATCTCCTCGATTTTGATCTCGTCATTGCGCAGGGCGCGCTTGAGGGCATCATAGGCCATGGCATTGCTCAGCAGGCCGCGTGCCTCGACGACCAGATATCCGCCGTTAGCATGGTGCAGGGCGCCCGGCCGGATCTGGCGGAAATCGGTGACCATGGTGCCAAACTCGGTGCGGTGCTCGATGCGTCCCAAGAGATTGTGATAGGTGGGATTGTCCTCGATGATGACGGGGGCGGGCTCTCCCGGTTCATTCTGAGCCAGTACGCTAATGGCGTACCGATCGAGGAACCTCTCTCGCTGGCGTTCCGGAGACATGCCAAAAGGCATCTGTTGCTGACCTTCTTGCGGTAAGAGCCGATTCAGGTTGCTGATGATGTCAGAGCGCACTGCGTCCAGATGCTCCAACACCTGCGAGCAATCCTCAAAGGACTCGCGGATGTCGGCCATGAGGGTATCCAGCAAAAAGCCCACCATCTCGGCGTTGATGCTCTCCAGGGCTTCTTTGCTTTCGCGATCAAGCTCGCGCGCCTTGCGCATGGCCTCGTCAAACTCTCTCTGGAGCTCGGGTCGGTGCGCCTCAAAGCGCTTTTTAATCTCCGGATCGAGTTTCTGATAGTCTTCTGCGCTAAGAACCTCTCCATTGAGCATGGGAGCGATGGCCAGTCCGGCCGGTGAACGGATGAGGGCAAAGCCACGCTCGTTAAGGTAGGTCTCCAGATTCTGATAGATCTCCATCTGGCGCTCTTGCATCTCTTGCATAAACTCGCGGCGTCGTTCTTCATACGACTGCCCCTCGAACATGCGTGGGAGCTCGTCCTGAATGCGCTCTATGAGCTCCTCCATCATGTGGCGGAGCTCGTCGGTCCGGCCAGAGGGCAGTTGGAGAGCGCGAGGCTTGCGCGGATCATCAAAGTTGTAGACATAGCACCAGTCAGGGGGCGCGGGGCGCTCGGCGGCGCGCTTGGCCAAAAAGCTCCGCACGGCAGAGGTGCGGCCCGAGCCTGGCGGCCCGACAGCATAGATGTTATAGCCTTTGCTGGGGATCTCGGCACCAAAGTCGATGGCCGTTACCGCCCGATCCTGGCCAATGACGCGCTCAAGAGGCTCCAGCTCGGCCGTGGACTCGAATGTATAGATAGAAGCGTCTGTGCGCTGACGCAACTGCTCTGGTTTGAGACGATTGTTGTTGCTCATGAAGCGACCTCCCCGCTCGATTGCAGCCATACGTTACCGCTTCAATTATAGCATGCGGGGTAGGGCGCATCAACCCATTCTGTGGGCAGGGTTACGGCGCTTCCAAAGCCAATACGAGCTTCAAGTGCGCCGTGCGACCGGGCCCATGGCATGCCGTGGCCCGACCCTATGCGGCAACGCTATCGTAGCCTCGGAGACAGACTAGACCGGGGGTGTGGGGGGGCGGGGGTCGTCGATCTTGCCCAGCTTGTGCAGCAGGATCAGGACCGCATTGTTGCCCAGCAGGGCAATGATCGTCATGCCGGCAAAGATGAGAACAATGGCGACGACGCCGCTGAGAACAGCGATGAGGGCCGTAAAAGAAACAAAGAAAAAGGCATAGAACGGATTGACGAGGATGAGCAGCGCCGAGTTGCGCCAGGCCATAAGCATACGCGGCTCTTCGAGCTGGATCAGCATGGGCCAAAAGTAGAGCTGCATGACGATCCAAAAGAACATCAGGGCCAGCCAGAACCCGCCGATCACCAGGCCCCAGACGCCTTGGACGCGACTTGAGTAGAACCAGAGATTGACGAAAATCAGCCAGATGACGAGGATGTTGGCCAGCAACCAGAGGATGGCGCGCCACCAGTAGAGGCGCACCCCGTCGATAAAGTCGGCAAAGTGAAAGGTCTTGCCGCGAGCGACGCGGTGGGTGACATAGTAGATGCCGGCGGTGCTCATCGGAAAGAGAAACACGCCGAGGAGCAAGAGCAGAACCGTGAGAACCGGCACCGCGAGAGAGACAACGGCAAAAAGGGGCAGCGCCCAAGAGAGAAACCAGGCGATGTTGACCACGGTCAACGGCAAGAGCTCTTCCCAGGTGTCACGCAGGCTCTGCCAAAAGACAGACATGGCCTCTTGAATCAACATGCGACTCACTCCTCCCTTGGAGATGGTTCCCTGGCGCCCGAGCTTGGTCTCGCATCCCGTGGTCCCGCCTTCGCGACCGAGGCGGCGCATGGCATCGGTTGTACCGTGTCCGAGTCTAGCGCTGGTTGTAACGCCGATTCTACTGAAGCGGACCGTTCCTGTAAAATGAAACAGGACAAGCCTGCGCGGCTTGTCCTGAGAATCGATCCGATCTCGCTAGTTGCGGTTGCGCCGCTGGTTGTCCAGCGCTTCTTGCCAAGCCGCGGCAAAGACGCTGACCCCGTTGTCCTCTTGGGTCTCGGGCTGATAGGTGGGCTCTGCTTCGCTCTCTGTCTGCTTCATCGAGAGCGAGAGACGCCGGCGCTCTTTGTCCACATCGAGAACGCGCACCTGGACTTCTTGCCCCACCTCGAGCACCTCACGGGGGTGGTTTACATACTCGTTCGAGAGCTCCGAGATATGCAGCAGGCCGTCGGTCTGGGCGCCGATATCCACAAAGGCGCCGAAATCCACGAGCCGCACCACGCGCCCGGTCACCTCGCTGCCGGCCTTGACCTGCTCCAGAGGCTTTTTCTCGCTGCGCCCGGCGCCGGGGACGGTCAGACTGATGCGATTGCGATCCAGGTCCACGCGACGCACCTGCACATCGATCACATCACCGACCTTGAGGGTCTTGTCGATGCCGGCTCTTTGCAGCGTCGAGATATGCGCGAGGCCATCTCGCCCTACGCCGATATCGACAAACG
Source organism: Anaerolineae bacterium (assembly GCA_007118555.1). GTDB lineage: Bacteria > Chloroflexota > Anaerolineae > UBA1429 > UBA1429 > UBA1429. The sequence continues at coordinate 3,667 of SKRJ01000197.1, forward strand.
CGCCAAACTCGACGATCCTTCGTACTCTACCCTTGAGACGTTGGCCGCTCTTGAGTTCGCTGATCTCGGAGGGGCGAGCGTCGGCCTTGGCCTGCTCTTGGGGCGCCCCGCCCTCAGCAGCCGAGACGGTTTGCTCTTGTTCTTGCTTGGGTTCTTCTGACTGAGCCGTCTGCTCAGTCCTTTCCTCACTGACCATACCTGCCGATCCCCTCCATTAATGTGGTTATCATCCACAGACCAACCGCCATTATCCCACAGACATAGGGGGGCGTCAAATGGCCCTGGCCTGCGCCGCATGGCCTGTCGCGGCACAGGGCGGCGAGGTCTTGTGCTCCAAAGAGCGCGTGTCGGCTACAGGCCTGCCATGCGGCGCGTATTCCGATAGCCCAACTCCATCTCCAGGGCCTGATCATAGGCGCGGTGCGGGGCGCGGTCGGTCAGCTCGAGCTGCAGAGGCCGCGCAAAGCCCACCTCACGCAGGGCAGAGATGACGTTGGGCCAGTCGATGTTGCCCTGCCCGGGCGGCAGGTGATCGTCCACCTCGCCCCAGTTGTCGTGCAGATGCAGGGTCAGCAGGCGCTGGCCGGCCATGCGGATGGCGCGCGGCGCGCCGAGGTCGCCCAGGTTGGCGTGCCCGGTATCCACGCAGACGCCCAGATGGTCGGCTCCCAAGTGCTCGATCAGACTGAGGATATAGACCCAGTGCGCCAGTGTGCGCCCATTCTCCAGAGCCAGCTCGACGCCGCGCTCGGCGGCCCAGGCCTGTGCGGGGGCCAACGCGGCCATATCCTGTGCCAAAAGCTCGGGGATGTCGGGGAGATCGCCCAGGGTGAGGCCCAGCAGAATGGGGGCGTGCACCACAATGACCTGGGCGCCCACGGCATGGCAGACCTCGATGGCATTGTTCAGGTAGCCCGTGGCCTCCTCCTCCGTCCTGCCCAGCACGAATCCGCCCGGCGACTCGGCATGGACCGACCAGCTTTCCAGGCCGATGGACTCGGCATAGGCCCCGATCTCTTGCGCCTCGTCGACCGTGAGATGGCACAGATGCGAGTACTCGACGGTCTCATAGCCCAGGGCGCGGTTGCGGTCCAGGGAGCGCTTGATGGCTGCCACGTCGAAATCTGTGGTGAGGCCGAGCTCGCCGCCATCATAGAGCGTGTTACAACCGATCTTTTTCATGGGAACCTCCGTGAATAGGGGATCAGGGGGCCAGGGGGATGCCCAGCGCATGGAGCGCGGCCACCACCAGCGGCGCGATGAGGAGCGCTGGCAGCAGATTGGCGACGCGGATGCGCTTGAGATCCAGGAGCAGGAGCCCGATGGCAAGAATGAGAACCCCGCCGGTGGCGGACATCTCGGCGATCATGGGCGCGGTGAGGGCCTGCTCGGCGAGCCCGGCCAGCAGCGTGATGCCGCCCTGGTAGATGAGCAGCGTGAGTATGGAAAAGAGCACGCCGATGCCCAGGGTAGAGGCAAAGGCCAGCGCGGCAAAGCCATCGAGCACCGACTTGATCGCCAGGAGCGAGAAATCGCCGGTGAGCCCATCCTGGATGGCGCCCAGGATCGTCATGGGTCCGACGCAAAAGACCAGGCTGGCGGTGACAAAGCCCTCGGTAAAGTGGGCGAGGCTCCGCTCAGAGAGGCGGCGGGCGACGCGCTGCTGTAGCCATTCGCTGGCGCGTTCCAGCCCGGCCGAGATCTGCCACCACTCGCCCAACACAGCGCCCACCAGGACGCTGCCCATGACGATCAGGATGTTCTGGGTCTGCAAGGTCAGATGAATGCCCACAACCAGAGTTACCAGGCCAATGCCGTGCATGACGGTCTCTCGCATGCGTTGAGGCAGGCGGTCACCCAAAAGGGTTCCCAGCCCGCCTCCCAAAAGCACAGCGATAATATTGATGATTGTGCCGGTCAACGCCGGAACTCTCCCTTGCCGAAAAGGCGCGTGCCGCTAGCCTTCAAAGAAGGGGAGCTCTAGGTCATCAAAGTACCATACACCATCGTTGATCAGGTACTCGTGGGTTTCCTGCAAAAAGGCATAGTGATGGTCCTCGGCTTTGGCCAGGTACTCCCACAACTCGCGCTCATGCGCGGTCTCGGCTTCTTCGGCCGCCCGCTTGTACAGATCATAGCCGCGCTGCTCAAAGTCCATGGCCATCTTTAGGGCCTGTTCATCGGAGGTGTCGGGAGGAATAAGTCCCTCGGCGGCCTCAGCCTCGGGGAAAATGTCCGTAGGATCGACCTCTTGTGCCAACTCGGCGGCCTGCTCCATGGAGACACAGGCCTGGTCCTTGGAAAAGGCGGCGAACTGGCCACAGAGGATCTCCAGGTGCTTGGTCTCTTCTTCGATCAGGCTCTGAAAAACGCGCTTGCCATCTACGCTCTCGGTGCGTTCTGCAGCCTCCTGGTAAAAGCGACGTCCCCATAGCTCGGTGCTCATGCCTTTTTTCAGAATCTCGATTACATCTGCCATTGTTCTCTCCTTGTGCAAGAACGTATCTGTATCAACTGGACCAGCAGTCTGTGGGCTGTTACACCCACTTGGCACGTGTGTTCAAAGCCTCATAGTTGCTCATGAGCAGGTCAAAGTGCATCATCTCGGCGGCGGCGAGCCACTCGTACATCTGTTTGCCGGCCTCGCTCTCGGTCTCCAGCGCCGCCTGGCGATAGAGATCATAGCTGCGGACCTCGATCTCCATGGCGGCTGCCAATGCCTGGAGCTCGTCCGTATACTCGCTCACCCGTTCCTCAACCTGTTCCGGGTCGGGAGGCAGGATGTCAGCGGCCAGGTCGATGTCCACCGGCTCTACATGGGGCAGATAGACATAGTCGCCGTCTTCGCTCATGGCTTCGAGCTGGCGCACGATCATGGCCTCGTGCATCTTTTCATCCTCGGCCAGCGACAGCAAGGTCTGCTTGCTCTCCGAGTCCCGGACGCGCTCGGCGGCCTGGGTGTAAAAGGTGTAGCCATCCTGCTCCAACCTGAGGGCGCGGCCCAAAGCTCTCAACACTTGATCATCTGCCATGATCCAACTTCCTTTCGTGATGCGTTATGATTAAAAATCTATGATAGCTGCTAGAAGACCAGCTCTGTCTGCTGAACGGCGCCGTTGCGCACATACTCGATAGGCACCCTGGCGCCGGGGCGCACACGGGCGATCAGTTGCTCTAGTTGCACCGCGCTGCGCACCGGCCGGCCGGCCAATGCGATGATGACATCGCCCGATCTGAGGCCGGCGCGCGCTGCAGCGCCATCGGGGCGAACACGCCCCACATAGGCGCCCTCACCTTGGCTGGTGCGGCCCTGCTCGGCCATCCGGGCAGCGTCGGCCACGCCGGCCCCCAGCCGGGGGCGTTGCGCCGTTGCCAGGGCCTCCTGAAGGCGTGCCTGGTCAAAGCCAACGATCACCTCGTCGCCGATTTGGGTCACCGGCACGCCCTGCTGCCCCGAGATGCGCACCATCTCCTGGGCTGCCGAGGGATCGGTTTCCACGTTGCGCTCGACGAACGCGATCCCCCGGCTGGATAGATACCCCTTGAGCGATGCGCAATGGGGACAGGTACTTGTCGTATAGACAACTACATCCACAAGAGCATCTCCCTACTCGTGTGGCATGCTAAAGGCCACATGCCCCAAGGGCTATATCTGCTCATCCAGTAGCTCTTGATACTCCTCCAACGGACGTATACGCAGGGGCTGGTCTACCAGCGGGCCTGCCTCGAGGGTCGGCTCGCCCTCTTCGTAGGCGGGGACGTCCTCGGTGCGATAGATGATGCCGGTGGGCACCCGATCGCCGCCGGGAAACTCCATGGCCTTTTTCATGGCAGCATCAAAATCCGAGGGGTCATAGTCGCCATCTTCATCGACCTTGTAGGTATGCTCGCGATACCAGTCATAGAGCATCTCGCGGTTATAGGTCACGCAGACCTGCATGACGTCGATAAAGGCATAGCCGCGGTGGCCCAGCGCCTCGATGATCAGATGCTGGAGTTGCTCCAGGTCCAGCGAGTGCCCCCGGGCGACAAAGGTTGCGCCCTGGGAAAGGGTCAAAGCCACCGGATTCACCGGCTTTTCCAGCACGCCAAATGGCGACGTCGCGGTCTTGAACCCCTTGTAGCTGGTAGGCGAGTACTGGCCTCGGGTGAGGGCATAGACGTGATTGTTCTCTACCAGATCCACGATGCCAAGATTGCGGCGCGCTGCATGCAAAAAGTGATTGCCGCCCTCACCATACCCGTCGCCATCGCCATGCACGCAGATCACCTTGCGGCCCGTGTTGGCCAGGCGCACGCCCTGCGCGACGGCCACTGTGCGGCCATGCAGGGTATGCAGGCCGTTGATGCGCATATAGTCATTCATCTTGCTGCCACAGCCGATGCCGCTCACCATGACGATATCCTGGGGGTCATACTCGGCGTTGACAAAAGCGCGTTTCAGCGCATTCCAGATACCAAAGTCCCCACAGCCAGAGCACCAGGTGGGGCGTATATCTACTGCGTAATCTTGTAAGGTTGCCATTATCAGTCCTCCAACTGGGCGAGGATGAACTCGTAGGTAAAGTGTCGCCCGTCGTACTTGTTAATGCGCTCTTGTATCGGCACGCCCGCCTCGGTCTCGATCAGGTGCGCCAGGGGCCCCGAGTAGTTGCCTTCTATCACGACGATGCGCTTGGCGTCTGACAAGGCTTCTTGCGTTGCCTCGACGGGAAAGGGCCACATATCCACAAAGTGCACCATGTTGGCGGAACCGCCGTTCTCATTCAGGATCTGCATGGCCTCAAGCGCCGGGCCATAGGTCGAGCCCCAGGTCACCATTGTCAGATCGGCACTCTCGGGCCCCTCACGCAACGGCGCCCGTATCTCGCCCTTGATGCCTTCCATCTTGCGATTGCGTTTGCTTATCTGGGCCTCTACCACGTAGGGATCCTCCGAGATGTGGCCATCTTCGCGGTGCTCGTTGCTGGTGGTCAAAAAGACCGCCTTGGGATGCGAGCCGGGGATGACGCGCGGCGAGACGCCATCGTCTGTGACGGCGAACCGCTTGTACTCGTCCATCTCGTCCAGTTCCTCGGGCGTGATCCACTTGCCCCGCTCGATGGTTATGGCACCGAAATCGAACAGCGATCGATCGCGAGACATGACGGTGTTGGCGAAGTAGTGATCGCTGAGCACAATGACCAGGCATTGGTACTTTTCCGCCAGATTCAGGGCGCGGGCCGCGGCGAAAAAGTGCTCCTCGGGGGTGTGGGGGGCGATTACCATGCGCGGAAACTCGCCATGCCCCGCATGGATTGCGAGCATCAGATCGCCCTGTGCGGTACGGGTGGAAAGACCGGTGGCCGGGCCAGGCCGCTGGGCCAGGAACACCACCAGGGGTGTCTCGGTCATGGCTGCCAGGCTGATCCCTTCGGTCATCAGGTCAAAGCCACCGCCTGAACTGCCCGTCATGGCGCGGACGCCGGCATAGGCGGCGCCGATGGCCATGTTCACGGCCGCGATCTCGTCCTCGGCGTGCTTGACCACCAGGCCCCACCCGGCGGCGTGGCCTGACAGGTACTCGAGCACAGAGGACCAGGGCGTCATCGGATAGCCAGCGACGAACTTGCAGCCGCCGCCGATGGCGCCCATGGCGTACGCTGTGTTGCTGTGCAGGCTGAGGCGAGGCGGCGCCTCGCGATCTCCCAGCGCCTCGGCCACCAAGAGCCCATACTGATCGGTCGCCAGATCGTACGCTTCCTGGGCCACCGCCTGGTTGGCGTCGACGATCTTGTCGCCTTTGGCCTGAAAGTTGTCCTTGATGACGCTCATCATGTGCTTGACGTCAAATCCGCTCACCGCCGCGGCAACAGCCAGGGCCGCCGTGTTGGTCATGACCTCGCTGCCGTGCTTGGTGGCGATCTCTTTGATAGGCACGCGCACGAGCTGTACGTCGCTCTCATCCAACTCGGGTTGCAGCGATTCCAGGTCGGTATCTTCATCGACGATGATGACAC
>SKRJ01000442.1 GCA_007118555.1 Anaerolineae bacterium
GGACAAAAGCCGTCGTGGTCGCACAAACTGGCCGTCGTCGATCCGCCCGGTCGGGCATGGCGATTCTTTGACATGCTCTGGCACCGCTGTATAATGGCGGTGACCACCGGTGATGACGCCCCTCTCTAGCTGCGACGTCTCGCCGTGCCATCGGAAATCCAGAGACGCAGGGTTCGGTATATGACAGAGAACAGGCGAAAACGGCGCTGCCCCAAGTGCAACCAGCTCAATGAAATCGGCGCTACAGTCTGCGCGACTTGTGGCGCCGAACTGGTTCGGCGCTGCCCCGTGTGCGGCACGTTGCGAGCCTGGCATGTGGCCCGCTGCCCCAACTGCGCGGCGGGCGAGGATGACGCCGCCCTGTTCACCAACCTCTTTCGCCGCTCGCGCAGCGGCGTGCTGGCGAATCGCTATCGGATCGAGGGCACCCTGCACAGTGGGCGCGCGACCACCGTGTACCGCGCCACCGACGTGGATGATCCCGACCGTGTGTACGCCATCAAGGAACTCTCGCCTCTCTCGCTTATTCGCCCCGAGGAGCGGCGTGACGCCGAGGCCACCCTGCGCCAGACCGTCGAGCGCTGGGCTCCGCTGGAGCATCGCGGACTGGCTCGCCTGGTGGATCACGTCGAGGAACAAGAGCGCCAGTATGTGGTGTTCGACTTTGCCGCCGGCTGGAGCGGCGAGCGCATCATTGCCGAACGCGGCGTGCGCGCCAACCCCGAGCTGGCCCGCAACTGGGGCGCCCAGATCTGCGACCTGCTGCGCTACTTGCACAGCCAGCCCAAGCCTCTATATACGCCCTTTTTGGCACCGGGGCACATCGTGGTCTCACCCGACGGCGTGGTACGGCTGGTGGGGCTGGGACTGGGCAGCATCTACAGCCCACGGCTCTATGGCCCCCACGGCAGCATCTCGGGCTATGGCGCACCCGAGTTGGCGCAGCAACAGCCCGACCCCAAGACCGACATCTTTGCCCTGGGCCGGCTGCTCTATGCCCTGCTCATCGATCGGCTCCTCGAAAAGGGCCTGGCGCGCCCCTTGCCGCTGCAACAGGCCGTGCCCGAGGCCCCGGCCCAGCTCGTGCAGGCGCTGGCCCGGGCGGCAGGACGCCGACGCGAGCGCCGTTACGGCTCGGCAGCCGCCTTTCGCCAGGCGCTGTGGGATGAGGTACGCGGCGAGCTGGAACCAGTGGCCAACTGGTACGCGCAGGCCCGCGTCGAGCCCTCTGAGGCGCAACGCGGCGTAGCGTCGAGCGGCACGCGGGCGCCATCAGAGCGGGCCAGCATGGAGGACCTGGGCTTTGCGCGGGATCCGCGTTTCGGGCGCCGGGACGAGCCGCAGCCCCCTGCGCCTGCACCTGCCGCGGAGCAACGCGCCCAGGCCCGCCTCTCGGTGCACCCCCACGGGTTCAGCCTGCGGGATCTGCCCACAGAGGGGCGCAAGCGCCTGGTGCTCACCATTCGCAATACGGGCGAGGGCGATCTGCGCTTTCGCCTGCTGGCCCAGCCCGATTGGCTGCGTGCGCCGGGCCGCGAGGTCAGCCTGGCACCCGGCAAGCAGGCGCGTGCCATCGTCTCGCTGGACCCCAAGCGGCTGCCCGGCGGGCGCACCTACGAGCCGCGCGCGCTGGCGGTGGACAGCAACGTGGGGCGCCAGTGGATCAGCGTACAGGCCGATGTCGCCACGGCGCCGGCCCTGCTTGTAGAGGACACTGTCATCGATTTTGGCCGCCTCGAGGATGACGGCGAGCACACCCGTACCCTCGTGGTCCGCAACGGCGGACGCCAGCCGCTGACCGGCCAGGCGGTGGCCCGGGTCCCCTGGCTGCGAGTGCAGCCCACCGAGCTGCGCGTGGCGTCCGGCGGCCAGACAGAGCTCCAGGTGCGCCTGGCGGCCGACCGCCTGCCGGAGGGAGCGCAGCTAGCCCCCGAGGCGATCCTGCTGGACAGCAACGGCGGCCAGGCTCGCGTGGCGGTGCACGCCTGGCGGCCGCGCGCCCGCCTCGAGCTGGATACGAGCCGCATCGAGCTGGGCCGTGTCGCAGAAGGTGAGGTGGTCGAGGCCGAGCTGGTTGTGACCAATGCCGGCGACGGCGCCCTGCAAGGTACGGTGCGCAGCCTGGTCCCCTGGTTGCAGGCCTATCCCGAGCGTTGGACCTGCGCGCCGGGCGATACGGTGCGCCTGCGGGTCGTGTGTGACGCCGCCGGTATAGGCGATGGCCCCATACAGGTGCCTCAGGCGCTCCGTCTGCAGACCAACGGCGGCAACGCAACGGTAGCCGCCAGCGTGCACATCAGCGCGCCCCGCATGGTGGTCGAGACCCCGGAGCTGGACCTGGGGAGCGTGATGCACGGGGAGCGTGGGCGCGCCGACCTCGTGATTCACAACGCCGGCTCGGCGCCCCTCGAGGCCTCTTTGCAGCCCGCCGTCGATTGGCTCCGCGTGGCCGAGGATCCAATCACCTGCCCGCCCGGCGAGCGGCGCCGCATTTCCGTCACCGCCGAGACGGTGGGTTTTGAGCGCGGCGTCAAGCTGGACGTGCCCGAGGCCTTGCGTATCGTTGCCGGTTCGGTGGTCGAGACCGTGGGAGCGCATCTCACGGTGATTCGTCCGGCGCTGCGCGTCGAGCCCAAGACGGTTGATTTCGGCTTTGTGGACCTGGGAGAACCAGCGCAACAGGTCGTCACACTGCATAACGACGGCACCGGCGATCTGGCCTGGCACGCCCAAACTGACGCCGAGTGGGTCGAGATCACCCCCGCATCGGGTGTGTGCCCTGAAGAGGGCCACACCACGATCACGCTCACGGCCTATGCCCTGGCGCTGGAGGCGGGCCGCACGGAGGCAACCGCCACCCTGGCCATCAACAGCGACGGCGGCCGTGTCAAGTTGCCCCTGCGTCTGGCGTTGGCGGCGCCGCGCCTCGAGGTCGACCGCACCTTTGTGGACCTGGGCACCAGCGTGAATCGCCAGAATACAGAAGCCAGCATTCGACTCTTTAACCGTGGGCTTGGACTATTGCGCGGCACAGTAGAATCGGATAGACTGTGGTTGGTGGTGGACCGCGCATCGTTTACGTGCGAGATGGGCCACTCGGTCGAGCTGGGCATTCACACCGACATGGACGAGTTTCCCGAGCTACTGAATGAGGATCGGGGCGTGATCCACATCGAGAGCAACGGCGGCGCGTTGGAGATCGACACGCGTGTGCAGATCGAGTATGTCGCCGAGCTTGCACCGCCGAATCCGGTCTCGCTGGTGAGCGATCAGACGGACCGTCCTCCGCAGGGACGCCTGGTACTGCGCAATGTCGGAATGGCACCAGCGCGTGTCACATTGCGGCCTGTTACGCCCGAGGTGACCCTTTCGCGGGATCAATTGGAGATCAAGCCCGACAAGAGCGTGCGCGTTACGGTGCGATGGCAGGGCGATGTGCCACCCTCGATCGCCGAGACGGCCATCGAGGTGCACATGGACGACGAAACCCTGCAGGTGCCCGTTTATCTTGCTTCCCGGCCATAGGCCACCCATGGGTCTCGAGTTGGATCTGTCACGAATCAAGAGATGAGGTGAAGGGCGATGAAGTTGCTGATGGCGATTGTCCGAGATGACTATGCCGCCGATGTGAACTATGCGCTATCCAACGAGGGTTTCAGCTCGACTCGAATTAGCACCACCGGAGGTTTCTGGCGTCGCGGCAACGTCACCTTTATCATCGGTGTCGAGGATGATCAGGTAGAGCAGGCCCTGGGCATCATCGATGCCAACGCCGGCCCAGAGATCGAGCCCAAGACCGCGCCCGAGACCCATCCACCCCACCGCGCGACGGTGTTTGTGCTGCCCACCGAGGCGTTCGCCCGCTACTGATATCGTGCGCCGGCGGATGCCCTATCGGCCGGCGCAAAAGTCCTCTCTTGGCTAGGCAAAAGGCGATTGCCAGCGGCCGCCAGCGTCGAATGGCATGGGCCGTGGCTCGCCCACGATGGCCAGGTCGTTATGCATCTCTATCTCGGGTACGAGGGCCTCGGACGCCAGCAGATACTCGAGGTGGAGCGTATCGCGGATGGCGACAATGCGTAGCGCCTCGGTCGGCGTCGCCCGCTCACGAAAGGACGCCGCCTCGAGGGCCGCCCGGTCCGTCTCGTACGGCAGGGGGATCTTGCCTCGCTCCATGTTGCCCGAGGTCAGGATATTGGCGCGCACCGACGGCCAGTGGATATGGTCGACGAGGCGTTGCGTGGTAAAGTCGGCCAGGCCCATCCCCAGAGCATTGCCGTGGCTGGCGGGCGTCACATCCAACACCACCAGCGACCGGATGTCAGGCGCCTCGGGCCACTCGGGCTCGCCCACGATCCGCTTGCGGCCGATGACGTAGCAATCCATGCCTGTGCCGCTGATCTCTTTGCCCAGCCACTCGACGATGCCGATATCCACCTCTTTGAACGGGATCTTGGGCCCCAGCTCCTTGGCCCGACGGAGAAGCGCCGGCTCGCGCGCCACGATCTCTTCTGCACGCAGACCATAGAGCTCGGCCACCTGGCCCCGCGCGCTCTCCACGATCCCCAGACCCGCCAGGATCGGCGCCCGCTCGAAAATGCACGCCGCCACCTCGGGGATGCCCCGGCGTAGCGCGTCGGTCCCCTGCCGGTGCACGTTGGCCGCCTGGCGGTGCTTGCCCATGCCGATGACGGCCATCTTGCACAGGCCGCTCTCGATGTCCCCGTCAAAGTTGGTGTGCTTTTTGATGCGGTTCACAAGAATGATGCCCTGGGCCTGGGCCGCGATGGCATCCAGGTACACGGGCATACCCGTGGGCGACTCGCCCAGTTGCACCACATCCATGCTGGCCCGGATCGGAGCCCCCATGGTGTCCTCGTCGATCCCCAGCTCCTGGAGCAACGAGCGCTGGCCCTCGGCCGTGCCGCCGCCGTGGCTGCCCATGGCGGGAAAGATGAACGGCCGACCGCCCCGGACACGCACGGCCTCAATCGTGGCCCTGAGCACCGCCGGCACCGAGGCGATGCCGCGGCTCCCCGCGGTGATGGCGATCTCGTCGCCCGGGTTGATGCGATCCAGGGCCCCCGCCGCGTCCAACTGCGCCACCACCTCGGCCGCCAGGTCGGCCACCTCGGGCTGCCGCCAGAGCTGCTGCACCAGGACCATGCGTACGCCGTCCAGGCTCCGGCTCGACTCGACCACACCCTGTTCTGTCATCTGTGCTGCTCCCCTCACGTGTGTTCCGGCGATGACGATACCACATCGGGACGCCCATGTCGAGCAGCGGGCATCGGCTCATGCCAAGGGGAACAGAACCGCCCTGGCCTTCTGGATGCGCGTGGGACAGGATGCTATAATGTCTCATCCATTCAGGAAAGGCGGCAGAATGATTCGCGTATCAGCAGAGCATCTGATCCAGACCGTCTGCGGCGTATTTGCGGCAGCGAGCGTCCCCCAGGAGGCGGCCGAGCAGGTGGCCGAGTCCTTGGTCGAGAACAACCTTGTGGGCCACGACTCCCACGGCGTGCTGCGCGTGGGCAGCTATATCCAGGCGCTGGAGGACGGCAAGCTCGACCCCCAGGGCGAGACGACCCTCGTGCGCGAGAGCGCGACAACGGCGCTGGTGGATGGCGGGCGCAACTGGGGCATCCTGGTGGCGCGGGAGGCGATGGACCTGGCCATGGCCAAGGCCCGCGAGCATGACCTGGGCATGGTGGCCATCCGCAACACGGCCCACACGGGGCGTCTGGGCGAGTATGTGGCCCGGGCCGCGCAAGAGGGCTTTGTCGCCATGGCCATCGGCACCGGCTCGCGGCCCGGCGGCACCGTGGCCCCCTTTGGCGCCGCCAGCCCCGTGTTCAACACCAACCCGCTGAGCTGGGGCGCGCCGGCCAACCGGTTCCCCGCCGTGTTTGTCGATTTCGCCACCTCGACCGCCGCCTGGGGCAAGATCCAGTCTGCCCTCGACAAGGGCACATCGATCCCCCTGGGATGGCTGCTCAACGCCGACGGCCTGCCCACCACCGACCCCGAGGACCAGAGGCGCGGTGGCGTCCAAGTGACCTTTGGCGAGCACAAGGGCTCGGGGCTGTCGTTCATGATCGAGCTGCTGTGCGGCGGGCTGACGGGCGTCAGTTGCGCCGCCCTTGACGATTATGCCAGCCAATACGTCCTGATACTGGGCGTGGTCCATATCGCCGCGTTCCAGCCGCTGGATCGCTTCCGCAACATGGTCGACTGCCTGATCGATGCGGTCAAGGGCGCGCACAAGGCCCCAGGCGTGGAAGAGATCTTTGTCCCGGGCGAACTCGAGTGGCGCACCCGCGAGCAGCGCCTGCGGGACGGCATCGAGGTGCCCGAGACCGCCTGGGAGCGCATCGTCGCCGCGGGAGAGCGCTACGGATACCGGGTGACCGCCGACTAGCTACAGCACCGCATGCCACCACAAGGGAGGACGCAGATGAAGATCTATATGATTACCGATCTGGAGGGCGTCGCGGGCGTGGCCCGCTGGGATCAGACCGGCACCGATCAACCGGGCTATGCCCAGGCGACCCGCCTGATGACCGAGGAGGTGCGCGCCTGCGTGGCGGGCATCCAGTCGGTGGAAGCCGAGGCCGAGATCTGGGTGTGGGACGCCCACGGCCCCGGCTCGATCGATCTGGAGCGTTTCCCCCGTGGGGCTCTGCTGCTGAACCGCGGGCCTATTGATCCGCCCGCCTTTCTCGACAACTCCTTTGATGCGGTGTTCTTTCTCGGCCAGCACGCCAAGGCGGGCACGCGCAACGGTAACCTGGCCCACACCTACTCGTCCATGAGCTATGCCTGGTTCAAGATCAACGGCCTGGAGCTAGGCGAGTTCGGCTGTCGCGCGGCTCTGGCGGGCAGCATGGGCGTGCCCACTCTGTTCGTCAGCGGTGACGATACCATGCTGGCCGAGGCGCGCGCCCTGATCCCCGGCATCTATGGCGCCCAGGTCAAGATCGGGCTGGGACCCCAGTTGGCGCTGCATCTGGCGCCCGAGGACGCCCGCGACCTGATCCGCGACACGGCGGCCGATGCCGCGTCGGCACTGTTCACCGCCCAGCTTGGCGAGATCGAGCCCTTTGTCATCGAAGGCCCTCCCTATGAGCAAGAGATCCGCATCGTCGGGCGCACCGACCCGAACCCTCTGCTGCGCCAGGGGTTTACGCAAGTAGACGCGCTCACATTCGTCAAGAGCGCCAACCGCTTGCAGGATCTCAACATCTAGGCGCCTCAGCGCATACCGCTTGACCCCGGCATCCGACGGGCCTACATTGAGAGCACCCGACAAGGGTTCTGTACAGTCAGCATGAGAAAGAGGACAGCAACGATGCAATATCGCAGATTTGGCCAGCTCGACTGGGATGTCTCGGCGTTGGGCTTTGGCGCCATGCGCCTGCCCACCCTGGGCGCCAGGAACCGGATCGACGAGCCCCTGGCCATCCGCATGATCCGTTTCGCCATAGACCATGGCGTAAACTATATCGATACAGCCTATCCCTACCACGGCGGCCACAGTGAACTCCTCGTCGGCAAGGCGCTGCAGGACGGCTACCGCGACAAGGTGCGGGTGGCCACCAAGAGCCCTGTGCGCATCATCGAGTCGGGCGATCATTTCGATTGCATCCTCGACGAGCAACTGGCCAAGCTCGGCGTGGACACCATCGACTATTATCTGCTGCACGGCATGCGCGTGGCCCGCTGGGACACGGTCAGAGAGCACGAGCTGCTGGCCCGCGCAGACAAGGCGCTGGCCGAGGGCAAGATCCGCCACATCGGTTTTTCTTTCCACGACTCGCTGGGCCTGTTCCGCGAGATCATCGATAGTTATGACAACTGGAGCTTTTGCCAGATCCAGTACAACTATATGAACGAAGAGTACCAGGCAGGCACGGCGGGCCTCGAGTATGCCGCCGACAAGGGCCTGGCGGTCGTGGTCATGGAGCCCCTGCTGGGCGGGCGCCTGGTCAACCCGCCCGACGAGGTCAACGCCATCTGGGACGCTGCCCCGGTGCAGCGCACCCCCGCCGAGTGGGCGCTGTCCTGGCTCTGGTCCAAGCCCGAGGTCTCGGTGGTGCTCAGCGGCATGAGCACCATGTGGCAGGTGGTCGAGAACGTCTACTATGCGTCCCAGTCGTCGGTCGGGATGCTGGACGACGCCGATCAGACCATTGTGGCCCAGGCCCGCGACGTCTATAACGCCATCTGCCCCATCCCCTGCACCCAGTGCCAGTATTGCATGCCCTGCCCCAACGGCGTCGATATCCCCGGCGTGTTTACGCTCTTTAACCGCGCCATCATGTACAATGCCATGGCCGAGGCGCGCCGCTCTTATGCCGAGATGGACAGCGCCAAGCGGGCATCGGCCTGTGTGCAGTGCCATGTGTGCGAGGAAAAGTGCGTGCAGGACATCCCCATCAGCCAGTGGATGCCCATCGTACATGCGGTGCTGGGCGAGGGCGAGGCCTATGACCCCAGCATCTGTCCCGTTATGTAGAACCCATTGGGGCGATGGCGCGCATCGCCTGGCGCTGCGTCTTGTTGGTCCGTAGCCGGACAGCCCTGTACGCGTGCGTCGGGTGGCGCCCTGGGCAGCGTGGCCACGGCAACGCTTGACGTGGCCGATACGCGCCGCTATCATCTCGCCAGTTCAGCCGACCAACCCCATGAGGAGCCATGCTATGCCCAAAGTGGACCCGAGCCTGCGAGCAGAATGGAAGGAGAACCCCCGCTCCAGCTTTTCGCTGATCGTGCGCGTGACGGGGGATGTGGGCGAGCGGCGTGAGATGCTCGAGGACCTGGGCTGTCAGGTCAAGCGGGCCTTTCGCCTCACCAACTCGATCAGCGTCCGTTGCAGCGGCGCCACCGCGCTCACTCTTACCCGTCGCCGCTGGGTTACCAAGGTGGAACCAGACTCGATCATCCGCGCGTTGGGAGGCTGATCTAGCATGGGGGAAGGATCCAAGTTGAGAAACGGATTGGAGCAGGAACTGTCCAGCATGGCCCGCGACGAAAAGGTCCCCATCATCGTGCGTTACTCGCCCGACCGGCGCATTGTGCGTCACAAGGGCCCGCCGGCCCCCGGCGTTCAGGAGAGCTACAACTACCGGCTGCAACCCATGGCACACATGTATGCCACGCCGGGAGCGATTCAGGCCCTGCAGCAGGATGACGAGGTCGTGCGCATATACCGCGACCAGCCCGTACATGCCTTGCTGGACGCGGCCCTGCCGATCATCCAGATGCCCCAGGTACGCAGTCTGGGCTGGGACGGGCAGGGCGTCAGCATCGCCATTATAGATACCGGCATCGATCCGGTGCATCCCGATTTCCAGGGGCGCCTGGTCGACATGGCCGACTGGGTGGGCGAGGGGCCCGTGGACGAGAACGGCCATGGCACCCACTGCGCCGGCATCGCCGCCGGGTCGGGGGCCAGCAGCAACGGGCGCTACCGTGGCGTGGCACCGGGGGCCAGCATCTATGCCGCCAAGGTGTTGCGCAGGAACGGCTCGGGAATGATGGGCGATGTGATGGCCGGCATCGATTGGGCCGTGGAGCAGGGCGTGCAGATCATCTCTCTCTCACTGGGTGGCCCC
>SKRJ01000248.1 GCA_007118555.1 Anaerolineae bacterium
GTGTGTCGCCCAGTGCAGCAGCCAGCGCGTCGTACTGGTCGCGAGCAAGCCGCACATGCGGCCCATTATCGCGATGGTCGTGCATTCGTTGTCTCATGATCCGCGCCTTGGGCAGGAAAAGGGAGCAACAGCATATCTAGAGCAAGTCCTCCAGCCGGTGTTCCATAAGCTTGACGGCTGCCCAGTACAGGGCGGCGGCGAACACGGCCATCGCCACCAGACTGACGGTCAGTGGGTAGACGGCCCCCATGCCCGACAGATGGCGCAGCGCATCCACTGTATAGGTCAGGGGCAGGAACGATGCCACCCGTTGCAGGACGGGATGCATAGCACTCAGCGGTACAAAGACCCCGCACAGGAACACCATGGGAAAGCGTATCAGGTTCGAGATGGTCATGGCGTCAAACACCTCGCGCATCATCAGACTGATGAGTACGCCAATCAGGGCAAAGGTGGCGCTCCCCAACAGAATGGCGGCCAGGACGCCCAGCGGCGCCAGAGGCAGGCCCCAGACCAGGCTGCTGGCCAGCCAGATGATGAGCCCGGTGCCAACGCCAAAGATGACGCCGCTCAGGGTCTTGCCGATCAAGAGGGCGTGGATGGAGATGGGCGCCATGACCAGCCGCTCCATGGCGCCGATGCGCTTCTCAAAGGCGATGGCGACCGCCTCCACCGAGGTGGCGCCGAACAGCACGGTGAGGGCCACCAGCCCGGGAGCGGCCTCGCGCATATCGCCCGGAGAGCGCAGATAGAACGCCAGCATCATCACCACCGGAAAGAGCATGCCCCAACTGATCAGCGGCGGTTTGAAGTAGTACGTACGCATGTCCTTGACGGCAATGTGCCAGGCTCGCGCCAACTGCGCCCGCGCTGTGATGCCCAGGGTAGCTCGCTGCTCCATCATGCCTTGCCCCCTCCCTGGTTGTTGGACATGCCGTTGCGCATCGTCTCCGGATCGAGGTTGGTGAGCTGGACAAAGGCGTCCTCCAGCGTGGGCGTGACCGAGCGCGCTCCCCGCAGGGCCACGCCGCGCGCCTCCATCACATCCAGCGCCGCCTTGAGCCCCGACTCGACCGAGTCCGCCACCAGGGTGATCTGCTCGCCGGAGCGGGTCGCTCGTTGGATGACGGCGGACTCCTGCAGCGCGGCCAGGAGCGCCTGATCGGCGGTGGGCACGTCGAGCTCCAGCAGCGTCTCGGACTGGCAGCGCTGGCGCAGGGCCGCTGGCGTGTCCACGGCCACCAACTGTCCCCTGACGACGATGGCTACCCGATCGGCCAGCAACTCGGCCTCATGGATCAGGTGGGTAGTGAGGAACACGGTAACCCCCTGGCTGCGCAGGTCGGCGATCACGTGCCGCAGGCCCCGCGAGGCCTGTACGTCCAGCCCGGTGGTGGGCTCGTCCAGGAACAGAATCGCCGGCCGATGGACCAGGGCGGCGGCGATGGTGAGCCGGCGTTTCATGCCCCCTGAGAGCGCCGCAAAGGGCGTGTCCGCCCGGTCGCCGAGGCCGAACTCGTCCAAGAGCTTGTCGGTGCGGCCACGCCGCTCCCGTCTGGGCAGGCCGTACAGCTTGGCCATGAACAGCAGATTGTCGCGGGCGGACAGCTCGCCATAGAGGTTCGAGCGCTGGGGCACCACGCCCACCCGCGCCTTGACGCCCAAGGGATCCACCGCCAGATCGAGGCCGTCCAGCCAGGCCTGCCCCTCCGACGGGCGAATCAGGCCGGTGAGCATGCGGATGGTCGTCGTCTTGCCGGCGCCGTTGGGCCCCAAAAAGGCATACAACTCGCCGCGCTCCACCGTCAGATCCAGATGATCCACGGCGCACAGGTCACCATAGTAGCGGGTCAGATCGCGTGTCTCGATCGCAGTCACAGCAGCATATCTCCTTGGATGGATAGCAGTCCACAGTGTCCAGGCCCACTTATTCCAGTTCGACAGCGATGGTGCCGCGCCGGTTCAGGTGACGTAGCAGGGCAGCCGCGAGCAGTCCGATGACAAAGCCGACGGCCATGTTGATCATGACACTAAAGAACGCCGTAACCACCGCCAGCGCCAGATCCCAGCGCTGCAAAGCCCGCATCGGCAGCGCCAACTGGATGCCGACCATGAACATCATGCCGCCGATGAGGGCCATGGGAAAGGCGCTCAGGATGGCCAGCAGCGAGGCGCCCAGGAACACGCCCAGGCTGATCTCGAGGATGCCCTCCAGGATCTTGGTGCCGCCTGTGCGCGCCCCATAATAGTACTGCCCCACCAGCCCCTGTGAGCCGTGGCACATGGGCATGCCGCCAAAGAGCGACGAGGCAATGTTGATCACCCCCTGATTCAGGAGCAGCTTGGTCTCGCTGACCGGCTTGTGCGGAAAGAGGTCGCTGATGACGACAGAGGTGGCTATGGTGGCGTTCGTGAGGGTCAGCGGGATCTGGGCAAAACCCGCCAGCACCATCGCATCCCACACGTCCGAGAGGGCGGGGACGGCAAAGCGCGGCAGGCCAATGCTGAACTGTAGGTTGGGCAGGAGATCACCGCGCAGGGCCATGAGCCCCAGGCCCAGCGCCATGATGACCAGGGCCGCGGGCGCGTAGCGGCTCTTGCGCAGCAGCAGGATGATGACAATGGCGATAATGCCCCACCAGGGCTCGGGCGACATCAGCCGGATTGACTCGGCGCCCAGGATGATGCCTAACGCGAGCTGGATACCCCTAACGAGGCTTACGGGGGTTATGTCTACCACCTTGCGCATCAGGCCCGTTCCCGCGAGAAAGAGCCAGATCAGGCCCATGCCCAGCCCCGAGGCCACAACCATCTGGGCCGGCCAGACCTGGCCGATGGCCGCCACCGAGATCACCTTTTTGGGCTCTACCGGAATGGGCAGCCGATAGATCAAGCCCAGCACGATGTTGACGAGCCCCATCATGACAAAGAGGCCGGTGGGATCCATGCGGTTGACGGCGATGAGGCCCACCGCCAGAGGAAACAGGGTGCCCAGATCCCCCATGGAACCGGCCAGCTCGCGCAGGTTGAACTCGAAATCAGGATAGGTGCGCAGGTCGCGTTCCAACGGGTGATTCCTCCTTGGTCGGTGTATCGTCTGTCATCTACGGCACAAGCATACAGGCTCTCACGCCTGCTCGGTGGCCTCTGCACCGTTCTCCGCCCACTGCCGCTGATACAGCCGCTGGTACACCGGGTTGCTCTCGATCAGCGCCTCGTGGCTCCCCTCGCCCACCAGTCTACCGTCCTCCAGCACCAGAATGCGGTGGGCGGCCCGCAGCGTAGAAAAGCGGTGAGCGATCACGATCATGGTGCGATCCCGGCCGATGGCGTTCATGGCCTGCTGGATCAGCGCCTCGGTGTGGGCGTCCACGTTGGCGGTGGCCTCGTCCAGGATCAGGACCCTGGGCTCGACCATGAGGGCGCGCGCCAGGGCCACGAGCTGCCGCTGGCCGCCCGAGAGCAGCGCCCCCGCCTCGCCCACCTCGGTATCATACCCCAGAGGCAGCCTCTGGATGAAATCGTGGGCCTGGGCCCTTTGGGCCGCCTGCTCCACCTCGTCGTCGGAGGCATCAGGGCGGGCATAGCGGATGTTCTCGCGGATCGTGTCGGGAAAGAGGAACACGTCCTGGGAGACCAGCAGCACGTTGCTGCGCAGCGCCGCCAGGGGCAGGTCGCGCAGATCGACGCCGTCGAGCTCGATGGCGCCCTCTTGCACGTCATGCAGCCGCGTAATCAGGGCGGCCAGGGTGCTCTTGCCGGCGCCGGTCGCGCCCACCAGGGCCACGGTCTCCCCCGGCTCGATGGTCAGCGAGAACTCCTGGATCACGGGCTCGTCGGGCTCGTACGCAAAGGTGACATCGCGCAGGGCCACGCGCCCCTGAAAGCCGCCCTCGGGGAGCTGCGGCGTCTCGGGCTCGGCTACGGCGGGCTCCCGGTCCACATAGTCCACCACGCGGCCCAACGCGGCGCCCGCGGCCTGCAGACGGTTATAGATCAGGCTCAGCTCGCGCAGCGGCCCGAAAAAGCGCTGGATGTAGGCCAGAAACGCCAGCAGCGTGCCCACGGTGGTCGCACCCTGGATCACCCGCATACCGCCAAAGCTCAGCACCAGCGCCATGCCCAGCATGTTGGTGATGGTCATGGTGGGGAACACGGCCGCAAAGAGCAGGCTCACGCGTAGGTTGGCCTTCATGTTGCGCAGGCTCAGCTCCTGGAACTGCTCCACGGTGAACGACTCTTGGCCCAGCGACTGGACCACCCGCATGCCCGAGACCCCCTGCTCGACGCCGGCGTTCACCCGGGCGATCTCTTGCTGCACGTCGCGATAGGCGCGCCGCATCTGCCTACCGAGATAGGCCATGCTGAACATCACGATGGGGACGGCGATCAGGGTGACCAGGGTGAGCACCCAGTCGATGAGGGCCATGGCGATGACAATGCCGACCATGAGCAAGAGATCGCCAACAAGGTTCAGCAGGCCCGCTGACACCGCCTCGGAGAGGGCATCGACATCGTTGGTAAGCCGCGAGGCGACCTGGCCCACACGCTCCTGCTCGACAAAATCGGGCGACTGGCCCAGTACGCGATGCATCAGGTCGCGGCGCAGATCATAGATCACCCGCTGGCCGACCCAGGTCGACAGATAGCCCTGCCAGTACGAGCCCAGCCAAAAGAGCCCATTCAGAGCCAGATAGAGCAGGGCAAAGAGCGCCAGCCCCGTGAGATCGCCCACGGCGATATAGTCGTCGATGATCACCTTGCTCAGATAGGGTAACAGGAGCGACGTGGCGATCACGCCGAGCATGGCCAGTCCTGCCAGGAGCAGACGGGTGCGGTGCGGGCGCAGATACTGGGCGATGAGCTGCATGGCCCGTCGATCGAGGCTTTTCAGGTCGTAGGAGGTCTCCTCGCCGCTCTGCATCCGCCCCATGAAACCGCCTCGGATCGTCATGCTACCTCCTCTCGAGCCAACATCTCGCCCTGAAACTGGAGCTCGTAGAGCTCCCGATAGTGCCCTCCCTGCTCCAGCAGGATCTCGTGCGCAGAGTGGTCGGCGGTGCCGCGGGCGCGCTCCACAATGCGACCGTCCTGCAGCACCAGGATCTGATCGGCCTGCTGCACCGTCCACAGGCGATGGGCGATCACAAAGGTGGTGCGGTCGCGGCGAACCTGCGTGAGGGCTGCCTGCATGCGGAGCTCGGTGTCGGCGTCCACTGCCGAGGTGGGCTCGTCCATGATCAGGATGCGCGGGTTGGTGAGCAGCACACGAGCCAGCGCGATGCGCTGTTTTTGGCCGCCCGAGAGCCGCACCCCTCGCTCGCCCACGGGCGTGCCATACTTGAGGGGCAGACTGTCGATGAAATCGTGCATCTGGACCACCTGGGCCGCCCACTCGATCTCTTCCTGGGTCGCGTCGGGCCGGCCATAGGCGATGTTCTCGGCCAGCGAGGCATCGAACAGGAACACCGACTGCAGACCGATGCCGATGGCGTCCCGCAGGCTCTTGAGCGTCACCTGGCTGATGTCATGGCCGTCGATGGTGATGCTCCCCGCCTGGGGCTCGTAAAAGCGCGGCAACAGGTGCACCAGGGTGCTCTTGCCCGAGCCCGAGGGCCCCACCAGGGCCGTCATCTCGCCCGGCTGCGCCTCCAGCGACACCCCACGCAGCACCTCGTTCTGGCCGTCATAGCTAAAGCGGACGTCCTCGTAGCGCACATGGCCCTTGCCTACGGGCAGAGGCTGGGCGCCGGGCGCGTCGCGGATCTCGGGCTCAATGTCCAGCACCTCGAACACCCGCTCGGCGGCAGCGATGGAACGCATAACGACATTGAGCATCATCCCCGTCTGGCGCATAGGGCGCAGCAGCATGCCGATGTAGCTGACAAAGCCCAGCAGCATGCCCAGGGTGATGATCTGTTGCACGACGGCGATGCCGCCCAGCCAGAGCACCAGGCCTGTGCCCAGGCCCATGAGCACCGCGGCATAGGGCATCCAGCGCGCCGAGATGCGGCCGGTTTCGATGTTGGCCTCACGCAAAGCCGCGCTCTCGCGATCCGCTCGCGTCTCCTCCAGCGCCTCGCGTCCAAACAGCTTGACCACCTGCATGCCGGCCAGGGTCTGTTGCAGGCTGGAGGTCAGAGAGGCGAGCCTCTGGCGCGCCTGCGCCATAGCGGGACGCACCTGCCTGGCATAGATCATCATGGCCTGGGCCATGAACGGCACAAAGAGCAGGAACAACAGCCCCATACGCCAATCCCAGAGGGTCAGGGCGATCAGGATGCCCAGCAGTGTGAGGATATTGCCCAGGGCGAGTACCGCGGCGCGCCCGAAAAAGTCGCTCAGCACGTCAATGTCAGCGGTCACCCGCGACATCAGATCGCCGGTGCGGGCCTGGTCATAGAATGAAAAAGAGAGGCGGCTCAGGTGCTCGAACACGGCGTTGCGCAGGTCAAAGATGATCCCCTGCCCCACCACGGCCGTCGCGTACAACCGTAAAAAGTCCACCAGGCCCTGGATGGTGGCCAGCCCAACCAGGCCCACCCCCAGCCAGATGAGCGCCTGTTGCTGCCCCTCCAGGATCAAGCCGTCGATGGCATAGCGAATGACCCAGGGAGGCGCCAGCTCCACGAGGGTCGTCGCCAGCACGGCCAACAGGATTCCGCCGAGCTTGAGAGCGTGAGGCCGCATGTATCCCAGCAGGCGGCGCAACGTGGGGCCGGCGGCCTTGGGCCTGACGCCAGCGCCGGAGCGTGGCCCCTGTCTGGCGCCTTGCCCTGACAGGGTACGCCCCCTGGGTTGTGTCTCGCCCGCATCCACTTGCTCTTTGCCCTCCCTCGCTGACATATTACACATCCCTTCCCGTACTCTGTCTCACCATCAGCCAGCGAGGGAGCCCGGTTCGAGCTCCCTCTCAATATAGCGGCGCTGGGCCTATTCGCCTTCGCCCTCATCCTCGGCAGCGTCTGCCTCGGACTCGAGCTCCTCGATGCGTTCCCGCACGCCCTGGGCCTCGTCCTCCAGAGCCTCCAGGTACTCTTGCAGCCACTCGATACGCTCGGCGCGGGAGACAAAGCGCCTGCGAAAGCCCACGTCGTGGCAGGGGCAGGTGCAGTCCTCGCCGCACGACCCACCGTGGCAGGCACAGGTGCACTCGGGATCGCGACAGCCGCAGTCACACTGCTGCCCATAGTAGCCTCCGCCGTGGCGGCCCCGGTCGTGGCAACCGCAGGTGCACGTGTGTCCATAACCGTGGCATCCACAGGTGCAGGTATGCCCATAGCTATGGCAGCCACAGGCGCACACGTTCCCACGGCCGTGATGACCACGGTCGTGGCATCCGCAGGTGCAACGCTGGGCATGGTGGCCACCCCGGTCGTGGCAGCCACAAGTGCAGCCCTGTTCGGGATGAGCGGGGCTGGCGCAGCCGCAGCTCGAGGCGGACGCGTAATGTCGCCTCCCATAGCCGCGCGGCCGCTCCTCGCAGCCGCAGTCTTGCTCCGCATGACGATGATGATGACGATGTTCACGTTCGCAACTCATACCATTTCCTCCTGTTTGCGATCCTCAAAGCTCTTTCCGTACTGATCCAGGAACTCGCCCAGGCGACGCCGTGTCTGGTCGATGCGCGCTGCCCAGGCATGCAGCATCTCGACGCCCTCCGGGGTCACCTGATAGCGGCGTCGCGCCGGGCCCTGTCCCTCGGTGTCCCAGGTCGAGGCCACGAGACCATCGCGCTCCATCTGGCGCAGGGTGCGATACAGCAGCCCGGGGTCGACCCCGCCTGCCCCGGTTTCACTGCCGAGACGCTCCAACAGAGCATAGCCATAGTCGGGCTCTTGCTCCAGCAGGAGCAAGAGTCGCGCCTGCAAGAAACCACGGACCCGCCCACCACCGGCGCAACATCCGTCGACCCGATCATGACGACCGTTCTGGCCCTGATGCCCCTGACATGGCCCTGAACACATGGCGCGCTCCTCCTATTTGCGTGGCCCATCTATATGACACAGTCATATATAGCACACAAGTCTCGTCCTGTCAAGACGTGCGTTTGGCCGATTCAGGGCGATGTCAAGGTCGACATTATGGTAAGCTTACCTGATGATCGAATGCACCTTCAATCCTCGGGGCGAACACGGGCGCATGAATGCGCAGTTCGCACCCTACAAGACAGCACCGCGCCGCCACACACCTAGCTTGTACGGGCGAAGCTGGGCGCATGAATGCGCACTTTGCCCAAGGCACCAATGAAACCAGCTTGTAACTTGACCGTGACTGCGACTTTGTCATCACCGTGTTGGCCGATTCGGAACGCCACTGGCATTGACGCCCTCCCCCACTTGGCGTATCGTAGGGGGCGTTAGCCATTCCCATCGGAGGCACCGAGACATGCATCAGCTCCCCATGCGCCAGATCCATCTCGACTTTCACACCGCCGGCCAGATCCCGGGGGTCGGCGCCGAGTGGGACCCCGACGCGTTCGTCGAGACCCTGCAGCAGGCGCACGTCAACTCGATCAACCTCTTTGCCCGCTGCCACCACGGTTATGTCTACTATTCGCCCACCCGGTTCGAACGCCACCCCTCGCTGGATTTCGACCTGCTGGGCGAGCAGGTGGCCGCCTGCCGTCGGGCGGGCATCGCGGCGCCCATCTATATCACCGTCGGCTGGGACGAGCTCGCCGCAGCGCGACACCCCGAGTGGCTGGAGGTGACCCCCGAGGGCGTCCTGGGCCAGCACAGCCCGCTGGTGCCCGCCTGGAAAAAGCTCTGCCTCAACTCGCCCTACCTCGACTATGTCTGCGAGCAGACCGACGAGCTGATCGCCCATTTCGAAGGGAACGTCGACGGCCTCTGGTTCGATATCATCCACCAGGGCGAGTGCGTCTGCGTCCACTGCCGGCGCGACATGGCGGCCCAGGGGCTGGACGCCGCGAGCGCCGCCGACCGTGAGGCGTTCGCCCGGCTCGTGCGCGACAACGGCCGCCAGAGGCTCCACGCCCACGGCACGGCCCAGGTCCCCGACGCCCTGGTGTTCTTCAACTCGGGGCATGTGGGCTATGACCAGACGATCCACAGCCTGGACAGCTACACCCACTTTGAGCTGGAATCGCTGCCCAGCTCGGGCATCTGGGGCTATAATCACTATCCCATCAGCGTGCGCTATGCCCGCACCCTGCCCAAGCCTCATCTGGGCATGACCGGCAAGTTCCACACCATGTGGGGCGACTTTTCCTCCTTCAAGAACCAGGCCGCGCTCGAGTTCGAATGCTTTCAGATGCTGGCCAACGGCGCAGCCTGCTGCATCGGCGACCAGCTCCACCCCCGGGGCGCCCTCAGCCCGACGGTGTACGACCTGATCGGCCGGGTGTATGCCCAGGTCGAGGCCAAGGAGCCCTGGTGTGTCGGGGCCGAGGCGCAGACCGAGATCGCGGTGTTCAATGTAGAGGCCGTAGGCGCCGACGACGGCCGCGTGGATACGTCCCATGCCGGGGCGCTGCGCATGCTGCTGGAGGCGAACCACCAGTTCGATTTCGTCGATGAGCTCGCCGACTGGCGCCGCTACCGGGTCCTGATATTTCCCGA
>SKRJ01000339.1 GCA_007118555.1 Anaerolineae bacterium
GACAGGCAGGCCGCCCTGGCGCTGCGGAGGCTCAGATCCTCCGTGAGCCCGATGAGGGCGCATTCCAGCGGGGCCGCTACGCTCAGTGTGATCACCAAGGCGTCGATGCCCTGCTGGCCCTGGCGCGGCATACTGGGCACATCCTGCTCATCCAGGAGGGGGCGCTGCACGATCTCTTGGAGGCGGTCCACAGAGCGATGCAGGCTCTGGACCAGATCCACCTTGGGATGTAGTGTCGTGGCTGTGCTGGTGCTGGCGATCAGACGATGCACCCCCTCCACCGGCTCGAGCAGCGCCGCATGGGTGAGGGTTGCCCCGATATCCAAGGCGAGGATGGATTGGATCGGTGTATCTATGGACATGTTCTAGAGCCCCAGTTCCACAAAGCTGCCCAGCCAATCGTAGACCAAAAAGGCGAGCCGGCTCTGCAGGATGGCAAAGAACGTCAGGGCCGCTCCAGCCAGGATGGCGCCAAAGGCGACCATCATCACGAGCCGGCCAAAGCGTCCCAGCGCCTGCACGCCGCGATGCCAGAGGCGCAGTGGCCCGTGGTCGGCGCGATGGTACTGAAAGGCCGCCAGTACGGCCAAAAGGCAAAAGAGCAAGAACGCCGCGTCCAGCGCCGTGGCCCACCCCATGACGCCGCCGCCATAGGCAGCAGGAGCCAGCGATACAAAGGAGGCGGCCAACTGGGGCACCAGGGTGCCGGTGAGGATGCCTCCCAGGGCCAGGGCGGCGCCTGTGCCCACGAGCACACCGAGGGGGATCCCGGCGAGAGCGGCCAGGGGGCGCAGGCCCCGGGCCAGCAGCAGCAGGCCCAACAGCACGAACAGGGCCACAGGCCAGGCCTCTGCCGGATCCTGGACAAGACGCGTCAACCGCGGCGACAGCACATGGTTCCACGCCAGGGCAGCCGCATAGCCGGCCGCCACCCCCACAAAGAGATGCTGCGCCAGGCGGTAGATCGGGTTATCCCCCAGGACATAGCTCAGGACGGCCAGCGTCAGCAGGCCAGCTATCCAGATCCCGATCAGGTTGCCGATGTCGGAGAGTGCTCCCCATTCTGCCAACGGCACGTCTGCTCTGCTCCTTTCGCCCTGCGGTCAGTTCCGGTGCATGCGCCAGGGAACCACATTGGCCAGTATGGCCGCGAGCACGAATATGCCCCACAACGCCAGATGACTATCGGTACTGTGGAGGTCGTTGCGCTGGGGAGGCTCCTCCAGCGGGTACTCGAGCGCGCCATACGCCCCCCCCACCAGGGCCGCCAACTGGCCCGATTGACGATAGGGAATCAGCAACGGCTCGATCCGCGCTGTCGCCAGAGCATAGGTGGGCGTATCCACCTGTGTATCCACCTGCTCGAGCCAGCGCCGCGCCGAGTTACCATCATCGGTCAGCAGGAGGATCGCGTCAAAATCATCCACCGTCCTGATGCCCTGCATGGCCGGCAGTTCCTCCCAGGACATCTGGCGCACGTCATCATGGGGCAGGATGGTGGCCAGATCCTGCGTCGCCATCCGAAGGCCGCGCTCCGCTCCCGGCAAATAGCCCAGAATGATATAGTTGGTGCCATACTGATAGTCCGGCACAAAGGTGGCCGCACGCCCCAGTACCTGCCAGGCAACGCCCACACCCTCGGGCCGCGTGCTGATCGCCACCAGCGCAACGTCTCGTCGGGCCAGATCGACGAGCACGCGTTCCGCCAGCGGATCCAGCTCGCCGCCATAGCCCGGTGTATAGTCGAATGCCACCAGCACCTGGCCCCCGGCAGCGATGTCCGCCATGGCTTGGGCCAGTTGCAGGGTCTGGGGCCGGGGGCTCTCCCACGGCTGGCTCTGGCGCCCCGTGATCAGGGGCATCAGGGCTGCCAGCAACACCAGCAGATAAAGCAACCGGCGGATGCCGCCCGGCATGCGTTCGCGCGTGGTGGATGCGCCCTCTCGCCGCATCGGGCTCAGAGGCGCCCGCTCGGTGGCGATGCGATGCAGCAGGGTGGCATCTTCACGCTCGTCATCGCTGGGCAAGTGGAATGCAGCGCGATCCTGGGCGGACATCGGATCGGGCACGTCGGCCGGGGGCAAGAGCCCCTCCAATCCGGTGAGGGGATCCTCCTCTATGGGCGTACCGTCAGGAGGCTCGTCCGGGGTGCGGGGCTGATCGCCGGCGGGCTCGGACGCAGCGTCTGTCGGTGGCGGCGGCGGCAGAGGCGTCTGGCAGCGTGCGCAGGCCGCGCGATCGGGCTCATTGAGGGCGCCGCAGGCCGGGCATTCGCGGTACCGGTCCGGGGTCAGCGAGGCGCCACAGAACTCGCACTGACGTAGTGCCTCTGGATTCTCGTGTCCGCACTCTTTGCAGGCAATCATGGCAGCTCTTACTCCAAGGCCTGGGGACGATCCATGCCTATCAGGATACGCAGCGTGGCGGCCAGGGTTCCCAGGGCCGTTCCCAGCAGGATGCCGCGCACGCCGGCCGTCACCGGTATCGCCAGAGTCCAGTCGCGCAGGGCCGGTATGACGGGCGAGATGCGCTCGCTCACGGCCAGTTGGCCCAGCAACATGAACAGACTGGTGATCAGGAGCACGATTGCCTCGGCGTGGCGCAGGCGAAAGGCGCGGTACGCAGCACTGACAATGAAAAAGGCCAACAGGGCTGTCATGGTCGCCTGGAGAGGGGTATACAGGTAATCAAAGATCCAGGCCAGCTCCGCCGAGCCCGGTAGAACCACGCCTATGCCAAAGGTGGCCAGCATGGCGATGACCAGAACCACGCTGTGGCCCGCCTCTGCCTCGCCGTGCAGCGCGCGGCGACCATGGGCCAGTGCCAGGTGGGCGGCGCCCATCAGCAGCGCTAGCGCCGCCAGAAAAGCGGCCCCCTCGACCAGCAGATTTGGCCACCCGCCCAGGATGCCGTCGGCGCCGAAAAAGCCCAGCAGCACTACCAGACCCGTGAGGCAAGCGACGGCTACAGGCACAGCACGTCTCATCGGCTATCCCCCGATACCCAACGAGGCCAGAATGGCCCCCGCGACGATGAGCAACGCCAACACGAATCGCATCACATCCTGGGTAGCCAGGCTCCCCAGGTATCTCGGACGGTGCAGATAGGCGCCGGCGGCGAACAGATCCTCTCCGATGATCGACTCGTCCACCGAAAGATGCATCAGGGCCACGGCGGCCGGGTCGCTGGTTCCGCCCAGCACAGGCTCACCACGGGGTTGTAGCGCCTCGGCCAGCCACAGGCCTTCATCGCCATAATTGCCGACGAGGGCGTGGGACTCACGGGGGCGGCGATAGGCCTGATGTGCGCTACCAACGGCATAGGCCAGGCGATCGGGCCCGTAAAAGTAGAGCTCATTGCCTGCGAGCCCTGTATGGGCGCCCGCGCGGGCGAGGTTGAGCTGCAGAACGTTCATGGCCAAGAGGAGCGCTACGGGATTGCCCGTGGTGGCGCACAGGGCCTTGTCAGCTCGCGCCGCCTCGTGTTCCACATAGTCCAGGGTAACGAGTCCTGCCACCAGCTCGGGCGTGGCCTGACTCCACGCGCCGCTGCCCATGCTGACATGGATCGCCCGGCCTGTCTCGACGCTCTGCACAGAGAGGCGTCGCAGGCGCTCATACGCAGGAATCGGGCGCAGAGGGAACGGACTGTCGGGCCGTCGGATGAGATTGAACAGAATGAACAAGAGCGCAAAGAGCCCCAGCAGAATCAGGGCTGCCTCAAGCGTATAGTCCATCGCGATCTGTTGCAGTGGCATTATCCGCTCTTTGCCTCGTTCGCGCGTGCCTGTTGCAGAGCCGTTTGAATAGCTTGGATGCCCCCGGGCGCATCCAGCCAAGCGGCGTACTGACCGATGACCTGCCTCCCATCACCGCCCCACAGAGGCTGGGACATGAGAAGCAACTGACTGGCGACAAAGCGCCAGGGCTTGAGTATCTCTAGCACAACTATGGCGGGCATCGCCAGCCCACGGGCCTGTAGTCCGTCTGCCAGCTTTTCGGCAGCGGCTTTATGGTCCGCAGGCATTTTGCTCAGGTACGACGTAGGATGCGCCGGCGGCGAATCCACCCCAGCAGCCGAAAGATGACGTGTCTGATATCGTGCCATGTTCCCTGCTCTCGTTGCCGAATAGCCCCCATCGTGGATCGGGCGATACGATGGATGGGTTGGTCGAACAGAGTATAGTCATCGCCCAGGAGGCGTTCCAGCCCGGGAAGCGCCGCAACGGTCCCGATCTGCTCCAGGGCCCTGGCGCTATGCCAGCGTATCTCGCCGCTCTCATCCGAGAGGCATTGGATCAACCGCTGGCGCGCCTCGCGAGAGGGCAACTGTCCCAGGGCCGAGATGGCCGCCACACGCGTGAGCACAGGTCCCTGGGCCGCCATGCTCGCCAGCGGCCCCACGGCCCCGGCGTCTCCGATGGCGCCCAACGCGTCGGCGGCCGCCACGCGCACCCATAGCGCCGGGTCGTCCAGCATCGTCAAGAGATCGCCGGTCGCCTCCATGGCGCCCAGGCGCCCCAGCGAGCGAGCGGCGCTGGCCCGCACACGCGCGGCCTCATCATGCATGGCCTGGCGCAAGAGCTGCACCGCGGCCTGCTGCGGCCAATGCCCCAGGGCATCGGCGATGGCCTCGCGCTGTGCATCGTCCGGCTGGTTCAGCGCGCTCTGCATCCAGGCCAGTAGCTCGTCCCGTGTGAGGGACGCATCTCCCTGGCTTTGGAGCAGCCGCACCTGGGCGTTCTCGAGATTCTGCGCCGTCTCGGCCAGCGCCAGAGCGGCTTCCCAGCGCACCAGTGGATCGGGATCATTGAGGCTCGCCATCAGGACGCCGGCGATCTCGCGATCGGTGGAGCCGGCATAGCTCTGGACCTCGGCGCTACGTGTCAAAGCGTCTTGCGCAGAACTCGAATCGTGGTTGTGGGCGGCTGGAGACAAGGCACAGTATCCTTGGGCTACAGAGAGAAACACGAGAACTCTGACCTGCGCCATAGTGAGCCTGTAGCGCAGGGCGACTGTGTCAGAGTATAACATGGGCTGAGAAACCGCACAACCGGTTTTTGCGCCAGACGTCAGCAAAAATGCCTATTTTACGCCGTATTTCTGTGGCTATCTCCTTCATGTGGGGCTTTTTGGCAACGGCCACAGAGTCGGCGCGGCGCTTGACATCCTGGCCGTTGTGGACTAGAATGTCTCATGTAAAGACGTGGATCGGGAAGAGTACCTGCCAAGGCGGGATCCAGAGAGCCGGGAAAAGGTGTGAGCCCGGTATCGGCGCAGGCAGCGAATGGGCCCGGGAGTCGCCTTGTCGAAAACGTGACGAGTAGACAAGGCCGGAGTCGCCACCGTTATCAGGGCTGAGGATATCGGACCGGATCGATGCAGGATCTCGTCCCGTATCTGCAAGAGTGGGGCTGGCACAGGGTATCCGCCATCACGGCGGATTTTGTCGTTTCTGGGCCAGGCCAAGCAGGGTGGTACCGCGGGAGCAAGGCTCTCGTCCCTCAAGGGACGGGGCCTTTTTTTTGTTGCTTGGGGCATCTGCTCCGACAAGTTGGTATCTGTTCGGTATGTTGGCGTTCAGTACGTTCATCCTGTAGGCACGCAAAGGAGAGCACATCATGGAGAGCCAGTATCTACTCAGCCAGAACGATCTGCCGACCCAGTGGTACAATGTCATTCCCGATCTGCCCGAGCCGCTTCCGCCCACGCTCCATCCCAAGACCCTGCAGCCGGTGGGCCCCGATGATCTGGCGCCCATCTTTCCCATGGAGCTGATCCTGCAGGAGGTGAGCCAGGATCGCTACATCGACATCCCCCACGAGGTGCGCGAGATCCTGCAGCTCTGGCGCCCCACGCCCCTGCTGCGTGCTGTGCGCCTGGAAAAGGCGTTGGGCACGCCCGCCAAGATCTTTTACAAGTACGAGGGCACCAGCCCTGTGGGCAGCCACAAGCCCAACACCGCCGTGGCCCAGGCCTACTATAACAAGATGGCCGGGGTCAAGCGGCTCTGCACCGAGACGGGCGCCGGTCAGTGGGGCTCGGCGCTGGCCATGGCCTGCAACTTTTTCGATCTCGCGTGCAAGGTGTACATGGTCAAGGTCAGCTACCATCAAAAGCCGGGCCGCCGTTCGATCATCCGCATCTTTGGCGGCGAGGTGACCCCCAGCCCCAGCGAGGAGACCGAGTCGGGCCGCAGCATCCTGGCGCAGAATCCCGATTCCCCCGGCAGCCTCGGCATC
Organism: Anaerolineae bacterium; assembly: GCA_007118555.1. Lineage (GTDB taxonomy): Bacteria > Chloroflexota > Anaerolineae > UBA1429 > UBA1429 > UBA1429. The sequence continues at coordinate 6,242 of SKRJ01000339.1, forward strand.
GCCATCAGCGAGGCCGTCGAGGTGGCCATGTTGAACGAGGACACCAAGTACTCGTTGGGGAGCGTGTTGAACCATGTGCTGCTGCATCAGACGGTGATCGGCATGGAGACGATCAAGCAGATGGACCTGGCCGGGTTTGAGCCCGACGTCGTGATCGGTTGCGTGGGTGGTGGCTCGAACTTTGGCGGGATCGCACTGCCCTACCTGCAGCGCAATCTCCAGGATGGCACCAAGACGCGCCTGGTGGGCGTCGAGCCCATGGCCTGCCCCACCCTGACCAAGGGCCCCTATGCCTTTGACTATGGCGACACGGCCAAGATGGCGCCGGTGGTCAAGATGAACACCCTCGGCCACGATTTCGTGCCGGCGGGCATCCATGCCGGTGGCCTGCGCTACCATGGCGTAGCGCCCATCCTGGCGCTCTTGCACGAGCACAAGCTGATCGAGTCTGTGGCCTACTATCAGATCCCTGTCTTTGAGGCGGCGTCACAGTTTGCCAAGAGCGAGGGCATCATTCCCGCGCCCGAATCGGCCCACGCTGTCCGCGCCGCCATTGACGAGGCGCTGGATGCCAAGGAAAAGGGCGAGGAGCGGGTGATCGTGTTCGAGCTGAGCGGCCACGGTTACCTGGACCTGTCGTCGTACGATGCGTACATGGCAGGCGATCTGGAGGACTATGCCTATCCCGAGGAAATGATCCGCGATTCGTTGACGCGGCTGCCCCAGGTGAATCTCTAGCATTTGTCACGGTTACGGGCTATGGCCGGGCGAGCAGACCCCGTTCGGTCATAGCCTGCACAGGCGCTAGTAGACGCCCGACGGATCGCTGGGAAAGGGCTCGCGCCCCTGCATGGCCTCCCAGGCTGACATGGCCTCGGCGACCACAAAGAGCGAGCCCGTCACCAGGATGAGCTCGTCGGGCCCGGCCTCGTGCACCGCCAGGCGCAACGCTGCGTCGGTGGTGGCGCATATCTCGACCGAATAGCCCAGCTCTTGGCCCAGGTCTCGCAGCATCTCGGGCGAGGCCGACTTGGGGTGGCTGGCTGCGGTGACATAGGCGTGCGAGGCTTGCGGCAGCAACAGCTCCAGCATCGAGGCGGGGCGATGGGCCTGCCCGGCCCCAAAGATCAGCCGGATGCGCCTGTAATCCAGGTAGGCGGGCAACGACTGGAGCAGTTGGTGCACCGAATAGGCATTGTGGGCCCCATCCACTACCACCAATGGCTCGCGGCTCAGCACCTGCATCCTCCCCGGCCAACGCACGTGAGCCAGTCCCTCGCGCACGGCCTCTCTCGGGATCTCGATCCCCTGCTCGCGCAGGGCCTCGATGCCGGCCACGGCGGTGCAGGCGTTCTCCAACTGGAACTTGCCCAGGAGCGGCAACTCCAGCTCGGGGTACTCGGGTGCGCGATGGTTTTCGGCGCGATAGATCGCCAGCCGCTGGGTGCCGTTGGTGGGCCCCAGGTCGCGCCAGCGCCAATCTCGCTTGACGATGGTCAACGGCGCCTGCTGGGCGTGGGCGGTCTCACGGATCACGCGCAGGGCCGAGGGACGCTGCGGCGAGCTGACCACCGGCACGCCCGGCTTGATGATGCCCGCCTTTTCCCTCGCGATCTGGGCCAACGTGGTGCCCAGCACGCCGATATGGTCGATGCTGATGGAGGTGATCAGCGAGACCAGGGGCGTGAGAACGTTGGTGGCGTCCAGGCGGCCGCCCAGCCCCACCTCGAACACGGCCAGGTCCACCTGCTGGCGGGCGAAATGCCACATGGCCAGCTCGGTGATCAGCTCAAAGACCGAGGTCTGGGGGCGGGCATCCACGATGGGCTGGATCTCGGCGACCATGTCCACCAGCTCTTGCTCGGCAATCGGTTTGCCCTGGAGTTGGATGCGCTCGCGAAAGGTGTGCAGGTGAGGCGAGGTGTACATGCCGACCTTGTATCCCGCCGCCCGCAGAATCGCGTCCACCATGGCCGTTGTCGAGCCCTTGCCCTTGGTGCCGGCGATATGCACCGAGGGATAGGCGCGGTGGGGATCGCCCAACTGGGCCAGCAGCTCCTCGACGCGAGCGAGGCGCCAATCGCGCTGGCCATAGGGCGTGCCGCGGTCGCGCTCAAAGTCGGTGCGCGCCAGAATATACTCCAAGGCCTCGCGATAGCTGCGCATGACATCTCCCGATCGAGTGCAGAAAAACCCGCTCGCGATTGTACTCCAGAGGTGGGGCAGGGCCAATTTGGCCGGGAGAATCGAGCGAGGAACTATGGGGCTGCAGAGATGCCGATACAGCCCCATAGCAGGTCAGATGATCTAGGCCGGGGTGCGAACGGGCGTGCGCTGTGCGATACCGATGCGCCAGGTGTAGAGCAGGGCCACCAGAGCAATACCTGCAGCCACATAGTGAAACGCCGCCCGATAGCCAAGAGCGACGACCAGCAACCCGCCCACCATCGGCCCGGTAGAGTGACCGATATCCATGATGCCGGAGAGGGTGCCCAGAGCAGCCCCGTGGGTGGTTGCGGTGGCGAGATCGGCGGCAAAGGCCGAGGTGGAGGCCGTGACCGTGGCCAGCCCCAGGCCATAGCAGGCCACCGCCGCCAGGAGCAGCACATAGGAGCCGGCGATGGGCATGATGAACACTGAGACCGCGCACAGGAGCATGCCGGCGGCGATCATGGGCACGCGCCCCACCCTGTCCGATAGGCGCCCGCTGAACGGCTTGACCACAGCGGCCACAATGATCTGGCCCGTAAAGAGGGGACCGATCTGCCAGGGAGCCAGCCCCACCTGCTCAAAGAGATAGATGGGCAGGTAGACCTCGACGAACCCAAAGCTGAAATATTGGGTGGCCTCGATCAGGCTCGTGGCCAAGAGGCGGGTGTTGCGCATCATGACCTTGAGATCCTGGCGCACCTCCTGCCAGGACTGCAGCATCTGGGCGCGGGCGCCCTCTGTAGACGTCTCTGGTTGATCGCCGAGGCGGGGCAGTTGCAGCGCCACCAACAGAGCCATCACACCGGCCACGCCGACGACCAGGTAGACCCATTGAAAGTTGTCGCCCAGGATCAGCAGGCCGCCCACGGTGGGCGCCAGGAACCGCCCGACCATGGTGGCCGACGAGTACCACGCCATGCGCTCGCCCCGGCGCGCGTCGTACAGATCGGCCACGGTGGCCATGGCCACCGGCCCCAGGATGGCTGTTGCCAGCCCGTGGTAGAC
>SKRJ01000384.1 GCA_007118555.1 Anaerolineae bacterium
CGCTGCGCCCATCGCTCCAGCTCCTCCGCCGGCAGATCGGGGTAGTCGAGCACGGTGGAGCGATCCATGTCCACATCCTCCCACCGGGTGCCCGGTCGGAACCAGCCCCTCTCGACCACTTCGAAGAAAAAGGGTGTGCCCGGGTGGGGCGCTGCGATGTGAAACAGGGCGAGATCCAGCGGAAGGGCTTTGGCCAGCTCGATGGTGCGTCGAATGCTGGGGACGGTCTCGCCGGGCAAGCCAATGATAAAGTAGCCCCAGTTGCGGATGCCCGCCTCACGGGCCCACAGGAGCGCACGGTCGATGCCCTCCAGACGGGTGCCCTTTTGCATACGGCGCAGCATCTCCTCGTCGCCTGATTCGATGCCCCACGAGATCATCCAGCAGCCGCTCTGGGCCATCAGAGCCAGCATCTCACGATCCACATAGTCCACACGGCTGTTACAGGTCCAACGCACCTTGAGGCCGCGATCCAGGATGCCCTGACAGATGCCCATGACATGCTCGCGGTTGACGGTGAACAGGTCGGCGTACATATGGATGCTGCGCACCCCGAGGGCGACCAGTTGCTCGATCTCGGCAAGTACATGCTCCGGCGAGCGAAAGCGCACCGAGCGCCCATAGGACACATGTTTGATGCAAAAGCGACACCCTGCCGGGCAGCCCCGGCTGGTGACGACAAAGGAGTAGGCTCCCTTGACCAGCGGCGCCCGATACCGCTGGAGAGGCAACAGATCATGCCGGGGCAACGGCAGTGCGTCCAGGTCGGCGACCAGGCCGCGGGGCCCGTTGATCACCACTTGGCCCTCGCGCCGCCAGGCCAGCCCGGAGATGGCTGCCAGACGCTCGGAGAGCGAGCCCTCCCGCTCGGCGGCCGGGGTCCACGAGCTATCATTCTGGCGATAGAGGCCGACCAGCGCCTGTGCCAGAGACGGGTCAGCCCGCTCCAAGGCCTGCCAGGGCTGGTGCCCCGCTGTGCCCTCGGCGCGCAACACGTCCACCAGCTCCCGCAGGGTGAGCTCGGGCTCTCCGCACAGCCCATAGTCCAGCGCCGGATAGGCCTCGAGGGTTGCCTCGGGCATGGGGGTCACGTGGGTGCCAAAGGCCACGGTGGCCGCGCCCCGTGCCCTGGCCATAAAGGCGCCGTACATGTCATTTTGCAGCGTGGGACCGGTGAGTTGCGTCACGTAAAAGCGGGGCTGCAGGCGGTCCAGCAGCGCCTCAAAGGCCTCCCACGACATGCGCTCGGCGATGGCATCCACCACGGCCACCTGCAGGTCGGGAAAGAGCGCCGCCATCTGGGCCAGATCGGCCTGGGGCCAGATCATGCCCTCGCGCGAGCGCCGCCCCACCCGGTGCTGGCTGCGAATCCAGATGCCGCCATCGGGGGCCGGCGGATTGACGAACAGGATGTCCACGGCCTCCGAACCGCGTTGTGCCTCCAAGAGCTCGCCGGTGTCGGCGCGGGGCGGCGTCTCGGCCACCACGCGCTGCACTGTACGCCTGCCTCTGTTACTGCTCACGCCAGGATCGCTCATGGGGCGCACCCGAGATCTGCGCGCGCCAGTACCTGCCGCTGGCTCAACTCGTCCAACACCCGCATAATGATCCAAAAGATCAGCAGATGCATGCCCAGCATCACCAGCATGGTGCCGGCGAGGAGGTAGAACCAGAGGCGGTCGATCGGCCAACCCGTGGCGCCCAGCCAGAGGCTCCCGATACCCAGTCCAAAGCCGCCGACTCCCGCAAGCAGACCCATCCACCAAAAGTGGTAATCCAGTGGGGGGTCAAAGACCGGTCTGCCAAAGAGGCCTCGCCGCACGGGCTGTGTGTGAAAGAGAGCCACGAGATAGTTGAACGTGGCGCCCAGCGCAAAGAGATCAAAGCCGATGACCAGGCCAAAGGCCGCCAGGTAGGTCGCCGCGACGCCCATGGGCCCCAGGGTATCGGTCCCCGAGATGCGCATTCCCACGAACACCAACCCGATCAGTACGCCGATAGAGAACAACGCAAACCCCAGCCCTCCCAGCAGGCGGGCCGGATTGTAGGCCATTACCGTCCAAAGGATCGTGCGCATAAACCGCATCCCGTCCTGCACCACGCTGAGCTTGGAGCGGCCCTGCCTCTCCTCGTAGGGGATCGGGATCTCGCTGAGGCGCACGCCCTCGTGGATGGCGCGGGTGCTCATCACCGGCGTAAAGTTCAGGCCGTCGGGCAACGGATAGAGCCGCTCCAGCGCCTCGCGTCGAAAAACGCGCATACCGCTGGCGGGATCGATTACCCGATGGTTGCCCAACACGGTCACCATACTCGACCAGAGCAGATTGCCCACCCGGCGCGTGAACGGCATCTGGCTGGCCGCCCCCGAGCGCCGCGAACCTACGACCAGATCGGCGCCCTCGCCCTCCTGAAGCGCGCTGCACAGGGCGGGGAAATGCTCGGGCGGATAGGTGCCATCGGCGTCCAAAAACGCCAGCCAGTCGCCGCGTGCGGCGGCAAAGCCCGTCTTGAGGGCGGCGCCATAGCCGCGATTCCGGTCGTGGCGCACCAGACGCGCCTGCTCATAGCGCGATACGACCTCACATGTGCCATCGGTGGAGCCATCGTCCACCACCAACAGCTCGAGCTCTACGCCCATGCTCGCCAGACTGGGCGCGATGCCCAGCACCCTCTCAATGATGACGGCAATGCCATCCTCCTCATCGAGTGCAGGGATTACGACGGAAAGCAGGTGCTGCTCCATCTCGAGGGGCGCAGCAGCCGTGGCTGCAACAGTACCGGTTGTCATGGCTATTCATCCTCTCATCTGGGATATCTATGACAGAAACACCGTCTTGCCGTCGGTGTGATCCACGCCGTCGATCTGGCGCAATACGCGAGCGGGCACGCCACCCACCAGGGTATGGGGCGGCACATCCCTGGTCACCACGGCCCCCGCCGCAACCACGGCGCCACGCGCAATGCGCACGCCATCGGTGATCACGGCGCCCGATCCGATCCATACGTCGTCCTCGATCACAATGCCCTCGGCCGTCAGCCCCTGGCCCACAAAGGAGCGTGCCGGGTCGTCGAACACATGGTTCACCGCCATGATCTGCACCAGAGGCGATGTGTATACCCGATCCCCGATGGTGACGCCGCCCTGGCCGCGGATTACGTTGTGCTCACCGATCAGACTGTCACGGCCTATACGGATGTGGGCATGGGGCAGGTCACGAAAGTTGTACGTGTGGAGCACGCTCCCGTACATGATCAAGCTGCCCGAGCCGATCTGCACGCCCTGGGGGCAGGCGTGAATATACACGCCCTCGTCCAGATAGGCGCCCGAGCCCAGGCGAATGCGATTGGCAAAGCGCAGGCGCACGCCCCTCTCGATGGCGGCGCGGCCCTCCATGCGCAATATGGCCCGATAGGCCAGTGCGCGCACGCCAATGCCGATCACCGTCGGGATCCAGCCGCACAGGGTTTGCATGGTCTGTTCCCATATATAGCGTCCCAGGCTATCCGCCTGACGCTGTACATAAAGCCCAACGCCGCCAGAGATGGGGGAGACTCTAGAGCCGATAGAGTCTTGCGGTCTCATTGGCTTCCACTGTATGGATCGCGTTGCGGGTATCAAAGATCACCGATGCCTGCGACGCAATGCGCCGCCAATCATAGTCCGAATGCGCCGTGTGAATCAGGACACAATCGGCTGTAGCCAAAGCCTCGTCGGTAAGCGTGATGCACTCCATCATGCCCCCGCCCGGCAAGGCAAGCTCCTCGATAAAGGGGTCGTGGTAGTTCACCCGGGCGCCATGCTGCAACAGCGATTCGATCACGGTGAGCGCCGGGCTTTCGCGCAGGTCGGCCACATCGGGCTTGTAGGCCACCCCCAACACCAGAATGTGACTCCCACGCAATGCTTTGCCGTCGTCGTTGAGGGCATCCTGCATCCGCCGCACTACATAGTGCGGCATGTCGGCGTTGATCACATCGGCCAACTCGATAAAGCGCGTCTGCACCCGAAGGCCACGCATCTTCCAGGTCAGATAGAGTGGATCGACAGGAATACAGTGTCCCCCCAATCCGGGGCCCGGGTAAAAGGGACTATAGCCGAACGGCTTGGTGCTGGCGGCCTCGATCACCTCCCAGACGTCGACGCCGATACGATGGCAGATCTGGGCCATCTCGTTGACGAGACCGATGTTCACGGCACGATAGGTGTTCTCCAGAATCTTGACCATCTCGGCAGCGGCCGGGCTCGAGACGGGGACCGTGTGCTCGATAAAGGCATCATAGAGGGCGAGGGCGAGCTCAAGACAGGCGGGCGTAACGCCGCCCACCACCTTGGGGGTGTTGCAAAGGGTGTATGTCCGGTTGCCCGGGTCCACACGCTCTGGCGAGAACGCCAAAAAGACGTCTCGTCCCACCACATAGCCATTGCGCTTGATGCGCGGCAAAAGCACCTCTTCGGTGGTGCCGGGATACGTCGTGCTCTCCAGCACGATGAGCATGCCCCTGTGCATGGCCTCGCTGAGGCCTTCGGCGGCCTTGATGATGGCAGAGATGTCGGGATCCTTGGATTTGCTGAGGGGCGTGGGTACACAGATGATGACCACGTCGGCCTCTTGCAGAGAAGTAGTGACGGGCTCGGCCTCCAGGCGCCCCGCCTGGACCTGGGTTGCGACGGCCTCTGAGGGAACATCGCCCACATAGCTGGCGCCCCGATTCACCATGTCGCAGCGGGCCGTGTCGGGATCGATCCCGACGACCCGGAACCCTGCCTCGGCAATGGCCAGCGCCAGCGGCAGGCCCACATAGCCCAACCCCATGACGGCCACCTGGGCGGTGCGATCCGCCAGGCGCTGCCGCAAGGCCTGGCTTGCATGAGACTGTTCCACGCCCGATAGAGTCATCGTTATCCTTCTGCCGCTTGCGGGCTCGTGCGCAGGCGCCCTTACCTCAACGCTCCCCCGAAATGACTGCCCTATGGTAGCATTTGCGATAGTGGCGCGTCAAGCATCATCGCGCCTTTATGGCGTTCTTACGCCGCCGGCATCTCTCGAGCGTCCCTTCTGTTAGAAACGGTTTCTGCGCGTCACTCGAGATGCACGACGGGACACTTGGCCAGATAGCTCTCGTTCAGCGTGACGCCCAGCCCCGGCCCTGGGGGCAGGGCAAGGCGACCGTTGCAGATCTGCTTTTCCAGGGGCTCGTTCACGATGTCATAGGTGATGTCCGCGCGACAGGGGACCGTCTCCTGGATGATAAAGTTGCTGATGCAAGCATCCACCTGCACCGAAGCGGCCGTCGCCACAGGCCCGTGGCAGTTGTGCGGCTGCACATGCAGGTTGTACGTCTCGGCATAGGCCGCGATCTTTTTCAGCTCGGTGATGCCCCCCGCCAGCCCCACATCGGGCTGCAAAATGTCCAGCACCTGCTGCTCGATGTACTCGCGAAAGCCATAGCGGGTGTACAGCCGCTCTCCCGCGGCGATGGGAATGGGGACGCTCTGGGCGACCTTGGCCATGCAGGCCACGTTCATGGCGTCCACCGGCTCCTCGTAGAAAAAGGGGTCGAGCTCGACAATGCGGCGCCCCCAAGCGATGGCGTCGGTGACGCCAAGCCACCCATGCACCTCCACCAGTACGTCGACGTCGGGGCCCACCGCCTCGCGCACGGCCTTGACCCGCTCAAAGGCCAGGTCGCCGCGCTCGGGCTCGAGCAGGCGCTCCCGAGGCTTCCAGCCGCTGTCGCGGGGCGCGCTGAACGGATCAAACTTGATGGCGTCATAGCCCATGGCGACCACCTGCGCGGCGCGTCGCCCATACTCGTCCGGCGTCTCGACGTGCTCGTCACTGGCCGGGGCGTATTCGTCGCCCAGCCAGCCGTTGCAGTACACGCGCAGCTCGTCATGCACGGCGCCGCCCAGCAGCTCGTATACGGGCGCATTGTACGCTTTGCCCTTGATGTCCCACAGCGCCTGATCGATGGTGCTGATGCCGCCATACACCACCGTGCCCCCGCCCTGCCCCCAAAAGGTGCGGTAGAACAGGGTCTTCCACATTTCCTCGACGCGCAGGGGGTCGGCCCCGATGACGAAACTCTCGACCATGTCATGCAACATGCCCAGGGCCGCCCGCCGCCCCGTGCCGTAGCAGAGGGCAAACTCGCCGATGCCATAGATGCCCTCGTCGGTGGTGAGCCGCAGGATCACCGGGGGCTTCCACGGGTGCAGGTTCACGTCATAGATGTCTGCCGCCACAATGCGCATGCGTTACCTCCCTTTTCTTGCCGGTCCTCGATCACGTCTGGCTGTCGGCCTCGGTGGCAAAGCGCAGCCCGTCCAACAGCCGGGCCACGGTGTCCTCGTCCAGCGGGGCGACGTGGGCGATGCTGTACTCGAGCCCTTCGTCGACCACATAGTCGTGCAGCCGCAACAACGCCTCTTGCATGACCTCGCGCGACAGGCCCAGATCGACGGGTTGATAGCGCACCGCCGTCGCGCCCAAGAGCTGCTGCACCCACTCGGGCCGGTTGTCCTGCAGGCGGCTCATGAGCAGCACGCCCAGGCAGACCAACTCGCCATGCACAAAGGTGCGCCCGGTAAGATGCTCGACGCAGTACGCCACGAAATGCTCCGAGCCCTCCTCGGGGCGGCTGTGCCCCACCTGCAGGCAGAGGGCGTTCTCGCCCACATAGGCCTCAAAGAGCCAGCGAATCGCCTCGTCGGACACCTCGCGGATGGAATCGGCGCGCGCCTCTAACTCTGCTACCCACGCCAGAGCAGCGTCGGCGATCGCCGCATCATAGACCACCTCCCCCTTGTCCGCCGCCAGGCGCCAGTCCCAGCAGCCGGTGTGAATGGACAGGATGTCGCCGATGCCGGCGCGGTTCAGGGCCTTGGGGGCGGTGCCCACCAGGGCATAGTCGATCACCAGGCGCTTGGCCACGCCAAAGCCCACATAGCGCACTCTACCATCCTCCCGCACCGCCACGCTGTTGGTGACGCAGGCGTCCACCGAGGCGATAGAGGGCATCAGGATCGGCTCGCCGCCCTTTTTCCAGGCGGCGTACTTGGCCATGTCCATGGCCATGCCGCCGCCCAGCCCCACGATGGCGAGATCGTCGGGCAGCTCCGCCGCCAGGCTATCCACCGCGGCGCGCTCCATCGTGCGCACCATAACGACCCGCTCGGGCGCGACGTCAAGCATGGTTTGTGCGGCAGCCCACGGCTCGTGCTGGGTGATCAGCAGATACGGGCCCCACGAGGCGCTCTCCTCGGCCAGGATTCCGCGACCATAGACGCGCTCTGGATCCAGGGCGCGACGTTTCTGCTCGTCGTGCTGTGTCTGTGTCATTGTGATGGTTCCCTCCCAGTATAGGCAATGCACCGATTCTAGCTTTGCATCTGGCCGCGTCAAGCGCCGCCGGCCTCAGCCAGAGCCCGCGGTCGATTGTGGAATTGCCCAAATGCGGTATACTTGGACCACGTAGACTACCACAACGGAGATACGAGATGCGAGACACCATCGAGGCCATCTATGGCCAAGAGAGTCCCGTTGCCGGACAGAACCAGCGTTATGACGAGTCCCTTGCCGCCTTTCAGCATCTCTATGGCCCCGGACCGGTGTCGCTCTTTCGAGCGCCTGGCAGGGTCAACCTGATCGGTGAGCATACCGATTACAACGAAGGCTATGTGTTGCCTGCTGCAATAGATCGAGACGTTCTTCTATTGGCCCGCCCCCGCGATGATGCACAGGTACGGGTGGTCAACATAGAGGAGGAATACGAGCCACGCGAGTTTGCCATCAGCACCGAGATCCCGCCCCGCCCTTTGGGAGATTGGGCCAACTATATCCAGGGGCCGGCCCAGCTCTTGGCTCGCCAGAAATCCGAGCCGCTGCGTGGCATGGACGCTCTGGTGTGCGGTCGCGCTCCCTGGGGCGTGCCTCGGGGCGCCGGGCTCGCCTCCTCATCGGCGCTGACCGTGTCCGCCTCGCTGGCCCTGATGCGCCTCAACTCGATCCCCCTCTCCTACGGTGTTTCACTCGCCGCGTTTTGCAGTCGCGCCGAGTGGTACGTAGGCACGCGTGGCGGCGTCATGGACCAGTTCACCGCCATTCTTTCGCAGCGCGATCACGCCCTGTTCATCGACTGTCGCCGCCGTGCCTCTGGCTATCGCTACAGCCATGTTCCCCTCCCCGAGGGGCATGTTATCGTGTTGGTCGACAGCGGTGAGCGCCATCAGAACGCGGGTCCGCTCTATAACCAACGCGTCGTCGAGACCCGCCTGGCGATTCAGCTGCTCAAGGCGCGCTACCCATGGGTCTCTTACCTGCGCGATATGGAGGAGATTCCGTGGGAGGAATGCCACCATTTCCTGCCAGAACAGATCACCAAGGACGAGGTCGAGCATCAGGGCATCTCGTTACAGAAACTGATGGACGGCGGCACTCTGCCCGAGGCCGAGAGCTTTTTCGTGCGGAAGCGATGCCGCCACGTCATGACGGAGAATCATCGCGTGCTGGCCGTCGTAGAGGCCATGCAGGAGGGCGATCTCGCCAGAGTCGGCGAGCTCATGGTCGAGTCGCATGCCAGCGCCCGCGATGATTACGAGATCAGCACGCCGCTCCTGGACAGGATCGTTGAGGCGATCAACGAGCATCCCGACGTGGTGGGTGCGCGGCTCACCGGCGCCGGTTGGGGGGGCTGCGTGGTGGCACTGGCGCGCGCCGAGGCGGTCGATGACCTGTTCGCGCACGTATCGACATTGCAACAGGAGTCTGACGGACAGAGCGTCGAGGCCTTTGTGACCTTTCCGGCGCCGGGCGCCGGGCATCTGGCAACCATCAATATCTAGGAGCGTTTCATGCAAGAGTCCGCCCAAGGAGTCGTGACCGAGGCAGGCAGCCTGTTTGCGGTCAAGTACCACTGCTCGGAAGCTATCGTGATCGCGGTCGGCAACGCCTATATGGACCCGCTGCCCGAGGTCCTGATCCGAACCAGTTGCGCCTTTGGCGGCGGCCTGGGCGGCGGTCGCGAGGAGCTGTGCGGCCTGCTGAGCGGCGCGGCCATCGTGCTGGGCGCCCTCTGGGGACGCACCACCAACGAAGAGGACGACAAGTGGCTGTACGAGGTGATCTGTGATTACCGCGACCGGTTCATCGCCGCGTTCGGCGAGACGCCCTGCCGCCCGCTGCGCGATCGCTACCAGGCGGAGCACGGGGGTTGCGGCCCGCTGGTCGAGGATGCCACCCGCATGCTGATCGAGCTGATCGAGGAGACGGCCGACCGCCTGCCCGACAAGGCCGACAGGCTGGCCCGACGCATCGAGGCCTAGGCGCACCACTCACCGCTCAAGGCGATCATCCAAGGAGCAGAATCCATGAATCAGCGTGTAGAGCGTCTCATCCAGGTGCTGGGAGAACAGGGGCTTGAGGGCATCCTGATCGCGAGCCCGGAGAAC
>SKRJ01000277.1 GCA_007118555.1 Anaerolineae bacterium
AGAGGTCGCCGTTGGCCAGCGCCTTACAGCCCATCTTGAGCTCGAGGTTGGGGATGACCGTCGAGAGATCGGCGTTGCCGCAGCGCTCGCCATAGCCGTTCATGGTGCCCTGCACGTGCACGCAGCCCGCCTCGACGGCAACCAGGGTGTTGGCCACGGCCACGCCGGTATCGTCATGGGCATGCATGCCCAGGCGGGCCTCGGGCAGGCGCGCGCGGGTGGCGCCAATCACGCGCTGCACCTCCGTGGGCAATATGCCGCCATTGGTGTCACACAGCACCAGCAGGTCGGCGCCTGCGTCGTGGGCGGCCTCGAGCGCGGCCAGGGCGTACTCGGCATCCAGGGCATAGCCATCGAAATAGTGCTCGGCGTCGAACAGCACCTCCAGGCCATGGCCCTTGAGAAAGGACACCGTGTCGCGGATCATGGCCAGGTTCTCTTCCAGGCTGGTGCGCAGTACCTCGGTGACGTGCATGGGCGAGGCCTTGCCCACGATGACCGCCACAGGCGCGCCGGAGCCCACCATCGCCAGGATGCTGGCGTCCTCCTCGACAGCGACGCCCACCCGGCGCGTGCTGCCAAAGGCCGCCAGCCGGGCATGGCGCAGGTCCAGATGGCGGGCCCGCGCAAAGAACTCGGCGTCCTTGCTGTTGGACCCGGGCCACCCGCCTTCGATATAGGCGACGCCTAACTCATCCAGCTTGGCCGCAATGCGTAGCTTGTCATCTACGGAAAACGAGATGCCCTCCATCTGAGAGCCATCGCGCAGTGTTGTATCCAGAACGGATACCCGTCTTGCCATAAAGCGATCACCAGCCTCTCTTACGATATTGTCTTGGGGGGGGAGAGGGAGAGTGGGCACCCACAGGGGGGTGCCCCTGCCCAATATCTTGTAGGAGTGGGTAGGCACAGGGGCCTACCCCTACAGAGCACTGGGTTCCCCGCTACGTGTTACATCATTTGGCGTCCATCCAGGGCATCATGGCGCGCAGCTTGCGGCCCACCTGCTCGATGAGCAGGTTCTGCTCGCGCTTGCGGATGGCGTTAAAGCCTGGGCGGCCTACCTGATTCTCCAGCAGCCATTCTCGGGCATAGGTTCCGTCCTGCACGTCCGAAAGCAACTGCTTCATCGCCTGACGGGTCTCTTCCGTCACGACCTTGGGGCCCGCGTAATAGTCGCCGTGCTCGGCGGTGTCGCTCACCGAATAGCGCATATAGCTGAGCCCGCCCTGGTAGATCAGGTCGACGATCAGCTTGAGCTCGTTCAGGCACTCGAAGTAGGCGATCTCGGGCTGATAGCCCGCCTCGACCAGGGTATCGAATCCGGCCTTGATCAGCTCGGTGACGCCGCCGCAGAGGACGGCCTGCTCGCCGAACAGGTCGGTCTCGGTCTCTTCGGCAAAGGTGGTCTCGAGGATGCCGGCGCGGGCGCAGCCGATGGCCTTGCCGTACGCCAGGGCGATCTCTTGCGCCGAGCCGCTGGCGTCCTGATAGATGGCCAGCAGGCCGGGCACGCCCTGCCCCTCGGTGAACACCTCGCGGACGCGGTGGCCGGGGGCCTTGGGCGCGATCATGGCCACGTCCACATTCTCGGCTGGCAGAATCTGGCCATAGTGGATGCAGAACCCATGGGCGAACATCAGCATCTTGCCGGCGTCCATGTGCGGCGCGATGGATTCCCTGTAGATCTGCGCCTGCACCGTGTCGGGGGCCAGGATCATGATGATATCCGCTTCGGCGGCGGCCTCGGCGGTGGCCTTGACCACCAGCCCGGCCTCCTCGGCGACGGACCAGGAGCGGCTGCCCTCGTACAGGCCGACGCGCACGTCGCACCCGCTATCCTTGAGGTTCAGCGCATGGGCATGGCCCTGGCTGCCGTAACCGATGATGGCGATCTTTTTGCCCTCTAGGACCGCCAGATCCGCGTCGTTGTCATAGTAGATGGTTGCCATTGGATTCCCTCCACAGTATTAGAGCCGCCCGCCAACCGAGCGACAGATCTCCCGAATCGTGCCTAGCCTCGGCCGCCACCTGACAGACCTCCTCGCACCATAGCCACACGCCCGGTGCGCGTGAGCTCCTTGATGCCAAAGGGCCGCAGGATCTCGACCAGTGAATCGACCTTGTCCTCGGTGCCGGTGATCTCGATGGTCATCGAGTCATGGGCCACGTCAATGATCTGCGCCCGAAAGATGTCGACCAACTGCTTGATCTCGGCGCGACTGGTCGAGATGGCGTGCACCCGGATCAGCGCCAACTCGCGGATGACGGCAGCGTCGTCAGTGATGTCCGTCACCTTGGTGACGTGGATCAGCTTGTAGAGCTGCTTGACCACCTGCTCCAGCACAGTGTCGCTGGCATGTACCACCACCGTCATACGCGAGATACCCGATGTCTCGCTGTGGCCCACGGTGAGGCTCTCGATGTTATAGTTGCGCCGCCGGAACATGTTGGACACGTTGCTGAGGACGCCGGGCCTGTCCTCCATCAACACCACCAGCGTGCGACGCGAGTGATTGCTATACTCTTTGGCCAATGTCATGGCATTTCCTCCTGGCGCGCTGGTGTCATTAGGCCTGCCTGGGCCGGCGGATCATCTCGTCAATGGGGCGCCCTGCGGGCACCATCGGGAACACGTTATGCTCCTGCTCGATGCGGAAATCGATCAGCACGGGGCCATCGATCTGCATGGCCTGCTCCAGCGCCTCGTTGACCTGGGCCTTGTCACACACGGTGATGCCGGCCATCCCATAGGCCTCGGCCACCTTGGCGAAATCGGGCCCGAAAATAGGCGTCCCGCAATAGTTCCGCTCGTAAAAGAACTCTTGCCACTGGCGCACCATGCCGAGATAGCCGTTGTTGAGCAGCGCGATCTTGACGGGCAGGCGCTCCTGCACGATGGTGGCCAGCTCCTGGATCGTCATCTGCAGGCCGCCGTCGCCCGCCACCACCCACACGACGCACTCGGGGCGGCCCACCTGGGCGCCGATGGACGCCGGCAGGGCAAAGCCCATGGTGCCCAGACCACCCGAAGAGATGAGGCCGCCAAACCGGTTGTGGATATAGTACTGGGCCTCCCACATCTGGTTCTGCCCCACGTCCGAGACCATCAGGGCGTCGCCCTCGGTGAGCTCGGAGATCTGGCGCACCACATACTGGGGCACCAGGGCCTCGCCCTCTTCCCAGTGGCGGCTGTACTCGCGCGCCTCGGCCCGCCACCCGTCAATGAGCCCGATCCACTCGGTATGCTGTGCATTCTGCACCAGAGGCACCAGCTCGCGCAGCACGTTGAGGGCATCGCCCACGATGGGCAGATCCACCCGCACACGCTTGGCGATCTCGGCGGGATCGATATCGATATGGATGATCTTGGCCTGGGGCGCAAAGGTGCTTGCCGCGCTGGTAAAGCGGTCGTCGAAACGGGTGCCGATGCCGATGATCAGATCGGCCTGCTGCACCGCCAGGTTGGTATAAGCCTCGCCATGCATGCCGCCCATGCCCAGGCTCAGGGGATGCGACTCGGGGATGGCGCTCTTGCCGAGCAGGGTGGTGGCCACAGGGATCTGGGCCCTCTCGGCCAGCTCGACCAGCTCGTCCTGGGCGCCCGCCACGATCACGCCGCGCCCCACCATGAGCACCGGCCGCTTGGCCTGGTTGATCATCTCGGCTGCCTGGGCCACCTGACGCAGGTTACCACGGGTGTGCGGCCGGTAGCCGGGCAGGTTGACCGTCTCCGGATAGATGAACTCGCACTGGCCCATCTGCGCATCCACCGTGACGTCCACCAGCACGGCGCCGGGATGCCCGCTGCGCGCGATGTGAAACGCCTCACGGATGGCCTGGGCCAGCTCGGTCACATTGGTGACCAGGCAGTTGTGCTTGGTGATGGGCATGGTGATGCCGGTGATATCGACCTCTTGGAAGGCGTCGGTACCCAGATCGCCCGAGGCCACCTGCCCCGTGATGGCGACGATGGGCGACGAATCCATCTGCGCGTTGGCAATGCCGGTCACCAGGTTGGTGGCGCCGGGGCCCGAAGTGGCGACGCAGACGCCCACCTTGCCTGTGGCGCGGGCATAGCCGTCGGCGGCATGCGCGGCGGCCTGCTCGTGGCGCATGGTGATATGGTGTATGGGATAGGCAGGCAGTTCGTGATAGAGGGGAATGACCTTGCCGCCCGTGATACCGAATACGACATCGACGCCCTCGCGCACGAGGCACTCCCAGATTATCTGCGCTCCGTTCATCTTCATGGCTTGCTCTCCTCTATGGACATTCTTGGGCGTCGACTCGGAACTATTCTTCAAATACGGCGCCGGTGCTGGCCGAAGTGACCAGCCGCGCATAGCGTCGCAGGTAGCCCCCCTGCACACGCGGCGTAAACGCCGGCAGCGCAGCCAGGCGCTCTTGCAGCTCGTCGTCGGAAACATGCAGCTCGAGCTTGCGATTCGTTATATCGATCGTGATCTGGTCGCCATCCTGTACGGCCGCAATGGGGCCGCGGGCCGCCGCCTCGGGCGATACATGCCCGATGGCCGAGCCGCGCGACGCGCCCGAAAAGCGCCCATCGGTGATCAGCGCCACCTTGCCGTCCATCCCCATGCCCGAAAGCAGCGAGGTGGGCGTCAGCATCTCGCGCATGCCGGGACCACCCTTGGGCCCCTCGTAGCGGATCACCAGCACATCGCCCTCGCGGAAATCCTGGGCCAGGATCGCCTTGGTGGCGGCATCCTCATCTTCAAAGACCCGGGCCGGCCCGGTGTGCTGCCACATGCCGGGGTCTACGGCGGCGCTCTTGACCACGGCGCCCTCGGGGGCCAGGTTGCCAAAGAGGATCGTCAGGCCGCCCGTGGCCGAGTAGGGGTCCTGGCCGCTGCGCAGTACGTCCCGGTTGACGCTGGCATAGTCGGGGGCCCATTGCGACCCGGGCGCCAGGTTCTCGCCCACCGTCTGCCCCGTCACCGTCATGGCGTCCCGCTGGAGCAGGCCCAGCTCGTCCAGCTCGTGGAGCACGGCGCCGATGCCACCGGAGTAGTACAGGTCCTCGATGTGTTGATCGCTGGCGGGCGACAGCTTGACCAGGTGGGGCGTGCGTTGGGCATACTCGTTGAGGGTGGGCAGATCGATCTCGACGCCGGCCTCGTGGGCGATGGCCAGCAGGTGCAGGACCGAGTTGGTCGAGCCGCCCAGCGCCATGTCGGCGGTAAATGCATTGGCCACGCCCTGGGCATTGATGATGTCCCGGGCGTGAATGTCCTGGGCGTACATCTCCATCACATGGGCGCCGGCCTCTCGGGCCAGGGCGATGCGACGGGAGCTGACGGCGGGCACGGTGCCGTTGCCCGGCAGCGCAATGCCCAGAACCTCGCACATACAGGCCATGGTGTTGGCGGTGTACATGCCCGAGCAAGAGCCACAGCCCGGACAACAACTCTGCTCGATGCGCAGCAGCTCCTCGGGCGTGATTTGGCCTGCGGCGGCGGCGCCGACGGCCATAAAGGCGCTGTTCAGGTCGAGCACCTCGTTGCCGCGACGGCCCGCCAGCATCGGCCCGCCGGTGACCACCACCGTAGGCAGGTTCAACCGCGCGGCGGCCATGAGCATCCCGGGGATGACCTTGTCGCAGGAGGGGATGAGCACCAGTGCATCAAAGGCGTGACCTTCTATCACCGTCTCGACCGAGTCGGCGATTAGCTCGCGCGACGCCAGCGAGTACTTCATACCGTTGTGGTTCATCGCGATACCATCGCACAGGGCGATGGTGTTGGCCTCAAAGGGCGTGCCCCCGGCCATATAGACGCCCTGCTTGGCCGCCTCGGACAGCGAGCGAAGATGCATGTGCCCGGGAACGATCTCGGCAAAGGAGCTGATTACGCCCACAAAGGGGCGCTCCATCTCCTCCGTCGTCTTGCCCAGGGCCCACAGCAGGGACCGATGGGGCGCGCGCGCCGGGCCTCTCTTGATGGCGTCACTACGCATCGCTGCTGCTCCTCTCCGCGTGATGATCTGAACGCAAAGCGCGCCATGTCAAGAGCCAGTGGCTCTGTATCATGGCGCCCTTGCGCAACGGCCCCTACATTGTGGGCCTCTTTGACTACTGAAAAAGCCTCACCGCTCTTGGGTGAGGCTCTTGGTATAATCTGGTTCTACTTGCAATCGGTCTAGTGAGATCCTCTCCCATGCGGCAATGGCCCCTCAATTACGAGGAGCTCTACTAGAACGAGAATAATGCTGCTGGGCGAGACAAAGGATGGCATTCCGATATCCTCTGATAAGGCCGATTGGAGCGAGGATAACACAGCTTGGAGCGAGTGTCAAACTGGCTGCAGAAGCCTCACGATCTTGGCGTTGCGTGTCGCGGCGCTATGGGCAATCGGCCACCGACGTGAGCACATGTGTGGGCCGGATCTCGCTCTCGGCCAGCATGGCGCGGCTGGTGACGCCCGAGAGGACCAGCGCCGTATCCATGCCCGCCGTGACGCCCATGGTCATGTCGGTATCCAGGCGGTCGCCGACCATCAGGCAACGGCCCGCATCCACCCGCAGGCGCGCCAGAGCGGCCCCGAGAATGTGCGGCGAGGGCTTGCCGGCGATCTCTTGCACCTTGCGGCCCGTGGTGGCCTCCAAAAAAGCGATGACGCCGGCGCAATCGGGGATCTCACCGCCGGACACGGGGCAGGTCTTGTCGCCGTTAGTGGCATAAAAGCTCGCGCCCCGCACCAGCGCCTGACGCGCCAGGTTCAGTTTGGTGTAATCCAGGGTGCGATCAAAGGCGGCCACCACCACCTCCACGGCGTCCACCTGCTGGGTGACCTCGAAACCGGCCTCTGTCAGTTCCGCCAGCAGCTTGGGCTCGCCGATAGCCAGGACCCGGGCCCCCGGGTGCCGCTCGCGGAGCAGATGGATCAATGCCTCGGTCGAGTTGATCACATCGTCGGCACAGGCCGGGATGCCCAGGCGCGTCAGCTTGGCGGCATAGTTGGCGCAGCTCTCCAGCGGCTTGTTGGAGAGGAACACCACGCCACGCTGGCTGGCGCGCAGGCGCTCGATGGTGGCTTGTGCGCCGGGGATCAGGGCGTCCCCCAGATAGATGGTGCCATCGAGGTCAAAGATGTACCCGTCATAGCGTGCGTCAGGCATCGACGGGGGCCTCGTCGTGGATCTCGATGGCGTGCAGATCGGGGATCACACAGTCGGCATGTTCGACCAAGAGCTCGGCAGGGATGGCCCCCGAGGCCACGGCGATGGCGCCGGCCAGGCCTGCGCTGCGGGCCATGGTCATGTCCGCCACGCTGTCGCCCACCATGATGGTCTCGTCGGCGGGAACCCCGAGCTGCTGGCAGATCGCCAGGGCCATGTCGGGCGCGGGCTTGAGGGGGACGCCATCATCGCCACAGAGCATGGCCTCGAACAGATCGGCGATGCCCAGCATCTCCAGATGGCGCTCGGTGGGCTCCCGATTGTCGGTGGTGGCAATGGCCAGCCGGTAGCCAGCCTCGGCCAGGTGCTGAAGGGTCTGTCGCACATCGCCGATCGGCTCGACCAGCTCGGCATCCGAGAGCAGGGCGCGGCTCACCTCTTCGGCCTCGTTGACGATGGCCAGGGCCTCGTCCCAGGTGAGACCAACATGCTGATAGAGCTGGCCGGCGATCAGCAGCAGGATCTCGCTGGTCGACGCGATGGTCAAGGGCCCCAGGGGATCCCAATGGCCGTCCACAGGGTCGTACCCCAGGGTGCCCGCCAGGTCGAGGCGCGTCTGCAGATCCAGGCGCACCTGCTCTCCAATGTGCTCCATCAGGCGCTCGAACCAGACATGCCACATGCGCTCGAACGCGATGAGTGTGCCGTCCTTGTCAAAGATGATCAGACGTGGTTCTAGATGCAAGCTATCGATTTGAAGCATAGTCACTCCCTCCGCAATCCAAGCAAGCAGTATCACACGCTTGTATGCTTCTGTCAAAAACGCGATTTCACGGCCAGACGGTTCGCTGCATCTTTGTGATGCTCTGCATCGAGCTTATAATCATGGCATTGCCTCCCGAATCAGATGTGGAGAGAGTATGGCCCGAACCTATGTGGCCCTGGATCTGGAACTCACCGGCCTTGATCGCCGGTTGGACGAGATCATCGAGATTGCCCTGGTCCGTTTCCGTGGAACCGAGGTGCTCGAGAGCTGGTCCAGCCTTGTGCACACCAAGCGACCGATTTCGCCACGCGTCGAGCAACTGGTGGGCATCGCCGATCGCGAGTTGGCGGATGCTCCCACCCTCGAAAGCCTGCGGTCCACGATCCTGCAACGGGTGGGCAACGCGCCCCTGATCGGGCACAGCATCGAGACCGATCTCTTTTTTCTCAAGAAACAGGGCATCCACCTGCACAATAGGGCGCTGGATACCTTTGAGCTGGCCAGCATCCTGGTGCCCGAGGCCGGCACCTACAGCCTGACGGCCCTGTGCGAGTTGCTCGGCATATCGTTGCCCGAGGCCCATCGCGCCCTCCACGATGCCACGGCCACGCGCGAGCTCTTTTTGGCGCTCTGGGAGCGCTTTGGGGCATGGGATCTGGGCCTCCTCAAGGAGCTGCACCAGTTGGCCCAGCAGACGGGTTGGGAACTGGCGCCCCTGCTGCAAGAGCTCATCGAGGAGAACGAGGCGCAGCCTGCCCTCCTCCTGGGCGAGCGGCCCAGCGCCCCGGCCTGGCGGCGCAGCGAATACGAGTTTGTGCCGCGGGAAAAGGACAGTTTCCCCACGCTGAACCCCGCCGACGAGCTGACGCCCATCGATCCCGAGCCGCTGGTGCGCATCCTCGAGCCGGGGGGCGCCCTGTCCCGTACCTTTGCCGGCTATGAGCACCGCCCCCAGCAGACCGAGATGCTCGAGGCGGTCGTGGAGGCGTTCAATACGCCCACCCACCTGCTGGTCGAGGCCGGCACCGGCACGGGCAAGTCGCTGGCCTATCTCTTGCCCGCCATACAGTTTGCGATCCAGAACGACCAGCGCGTGGTGGTCTCGTCCAACACCATCAACTTGCAGGATCAGCTCTATAGCAAGGACGTCCCCGACCTGCAGAACCTGCTGGCCACGCCCTTTCGCGCCACGATTCTCAAGGGACGCGGCAACTATCTCTGCCTGCGTCGCCTCTCGGCCTTTCGCCGCTCGCGCCAACTGACCGTCGAGGGCGCCCGCGTGCTGGCCAAGGTGCTGGCGTGGCTGCCCCACACCCGGACGGGCGATCAGGTCGAGCTGCTCCTGGTGAACGACGAGTTCAGCGTCTGGCGCGACCTCCAGGCCACCTCCGAGACCTGCCTGGGCGATCGTTGCCCGCATCTGGGCTCGGGGCGCTGCTTTTTCTACCGGGCG
>SKRJ01000149.1 GCA_007118555.1 Anaerolineae bacterium
ATAGAGAAGGAGGCTGTCATGGCGAACTATGAGCTCTTTAAGCAAAGGCTAGAGCAACAAAGACTTGACTTTGAGAGACAACAGCGCCTCGTAGAAAAGCAACAAGAAGAGCTGGGCGAGAATGCGCCTTCGGAGCTGCACGAAGAGGCCGACAGATTGTGCACCATCATTGGCGTGTGCGAGTCTCGGCTACGCGAAATGGACGAGATCGGCGAGGAGCGCTGGAACTCTCCGGTGGGCGAAGCCCTCGAGGGAGCCTGGGAGTCGATTCTGAACGCCCTGGGCGTCGATTCCGATGACAAGGACGAGGACGACGAGGCAGAGTAGCCCAGTCTTTGAGCATTCGTTCGCTCTCAAGAGGCGGCCCTGTGGGGCTGCCTCTTGTTTCGTGTAGCGGTGGAATGATGCCTCAGGATATGGCGCGCGTGTTCCCCCAGATGGCTTGACGCCCCCCCGCTCTCCTAGTACGCTCTTGCCGTCGTTGCTGTCCACAGATCGGAGGGGCGTCTGTCATGATTCATGCAGAGGGACTTGTCAAACGCTTTGGCGACAATCTGGCCGTCGATGATGTGAGCCTCGAGGTGCGCCAGGGCGAGGTGTTTGGCTTTCTCGGGCCCAACGGCGCCGGCAAGACCACCACTGTGCGCATGCTTACCACCCTTGTCGCGCCCACCGGAGGTACAGCCTGGGTCAATGGCCACCAGCTCGGCGTTGCCGATGCCCAGGTGCGCGCCTCGGTGGGCCTTCTGACGGAGGCGCCCGGGCTCTATCCCCGGCTCACCGCCGTCGAGAACCTGGGTATCTATGGCCAACTCCACGGTGTTGAGGATGTGCCCGCCCAGGTGCGCAAGTACCTCACCCTGCTCGAACTGTGGGATCGTCGCGACGAGCCGGTGGGCGGTTTCTCCAAGGGCATGCAGCAAAAGTTGGCCATCGCCCGGGCCCTGCTCCACGAGCCACCCGCCCTCTTTCTGGACGAGCCCACTGCCGCCCTGGACCCCGAGGCCGCCCGCGTGGTGCGCGACTTTATCGAGACGTTGCGAGGCGAGGGCCGTACCATTTTCCTGTGTACCCACAACCTGGACGAGGCCGATCGTCTGTGCGACCGGGTAGGGGTGATCCGACAGCGGCTCGTCCGTGTCGATACCCCGGCCAACCTGCGCCATGGCCTGTATGGGCGCTCGGTGCGGGTGCGCCTGGCCCAACCAACGCCCGGGTTGGAGGCCTCTGTCGCAGCCCTGCCCTTTGTGCAGGGCGTCACGCCCCTGGAGGATGGGCTGCGGGTGGCTCTGGATGACCCCGAGACCCACAACCCCAACCTGGTGCGCGCCCTGGTGGCGGCCGGCGCTGCCATCCAATATCTGGAAGAAGAGTCCCACACGCTGGAGCAGGTCTACTTTGACCTGATGGCCGAGTCACGGGAGGCAGTAGCATGAACACAGGCCGTATCCGCGTCATCGTGCGCAAAGAGTGGCTCGACATGCGCAAGAACAAGATGGTGCTGGGCATGATGTTCCTGCTGCCTCTGATTCTCGTGCTCATGATCCTGGGGACCGCCGCCGCATTTCGATATGTCCCAGAGCAGATGTCCGATCCCCTGGTGCCCGAGGGCACCCCGGGCCTGCCACCGGCGCTGGCCCAGATGGACACCGACGACCGTACGTTGGCGATTCTGAACGACCAGTACATGTTCTATCTGCTGATGATCCCGATGGTGCTGCCGGTCTACATCGCCTCGTACAGCATCATCGGCGAAAAAGAGACGCGCAGCCTCGAGCCCATCCTGGCCACGCCCATCAGCACGGCCGAGCTCCTCATCGGCAAGGTCGTGGGCGCCGTCACGCCTGCCGTCATCGCCGCCTGGGCGAGCTTTGCCCTCACAGCCCTGGGCATGTACTTTTTGGCCACGCGTCCCGTGTTTCTCTATCTGATCCGCCCCATCTGGACCGTCGGCATGCTGATTCACAGTCCCCTCTTTGCCCTCATGTCGGCCAGCGGCGGCGTCATCGCCTCGTCACGGCTCAACGACCCCCGCGCCGCCCAGCAGATCTCGGGCCTGCTGGTAGTGCCGTTGTTGGGTGTCAGCTTTTTGGTGCTCATGGGGCGCGTCTATCTGGACACCGGCACCCTACTGTGGGTGACGCCCATCATCCTGGCCCTCAACGCCGCGATCCTGTGGCTTACGGTGCGTATCTTTCAGCGCGAGACGATCCTGACGCGCTGGAAGTAGGGGCGGGCGGGGGGCAGGAGAACGTGGGCAACAGGGGTAAGCACTCGGCACAACAGGGGAAGGCAGATTCAGTGCTAGTGGTTGCACCGCGTTGGGCACCCACAGGGGTCCCCTACTGTTGGCGCAGCAGATCTGCGTCTGCCTGACTAGCGAGCGGCCCGCGTCCTACTCGTAGGTATGATGCAGGCCTCGCTCGTCGAGGGCCTGTGCCAGCTCGGGGACCATGCTGGCGCCGTGGCGGTACTGGAAGGGCCACATGCTCTTCCGGTCAAACATCCCGATACGCATGCCATCCTGCAGCGTATGGTCCAGGTCGGGCTGCAGCCCCGGCATGGCGCTCAACTGTCCATCGATAAAGGTGATGCCTCGTTCTGACGTGGGCAACGAGATCTGCTCCAGCAGGCCACGCAGGGTTGTGCCCTCGGGAACACTTACCGCCAGGTTGGCAAAGCTCTTGCTGGCGTCAGGGCCGCCGTAGCGGGCCAGGGCGCCGTACAGCCAGACATCGACGGTGATCTCGGCCATCGCTCAGCCGCCCCCGACGGCGGGAAAGATCCCCACCTCGTCGTCAGGCTCCAGCTCCCATTCGCGAGGGCGGGCCCGGCCATTGACCATGGTCACGCGCACCTCGTCCTTGGGGAGCTCCAGCTTCTCTAGCAGATCCTCCACTGTGGCTCCCTCTGGCAGTTCGACCTGGGTGGTGTGATCCGTCGCATCCTCGGGCAAATGGTTCCTCAGGGTCGCGAACAGACGCGCCTGTACTTGCATGCCTTGCTCCTTTGCACAGGACGTAACCACATCCTGTGTCACTCGCATATGCAGAGCGAGCGCGGGGGATGGGCCGTGACCCGTCCCCCGCGCTCGGGTACTCTACAGTTCGCCGTAGACCGAATCGAGAGCCTCATCCGGCACATCAAAGACCTGATTGTGCGGCGGGAGCGGCTCCCGGGTCATGAACTCGGGCACGCGATCCTGGGCCGGGCCGATGCCGGCGGCCTCGTTGAACGCACGCTCCTTCTTGAGCACCTCGGTCCCCATGGGCACCACATCGTCGGTGGTCCAGTCGGTGCCCAGCAGACCGTTGCACTCTTCGACCATGCCCTCATACCCGCTCTCGATATCGAGAATGGCAAAGGCGATGAACAGGCAGTGGCCGATCGAATCGATAAAGGCGGTGGTGGCCTGAAACGCCCGGCTCAGCGCGGCCTTGCCCTCGGGGTCCAGCGGATCCTCGTCGCCACCGACGGCCAGGATCTCGGGTCCGATGGTATAGCCCGCCGTGTGGTCGGCGCCCATGGTGCTTGTGGCATAGGTGATGCCGATGCCCTTGACGGCGCGGGGCTCGTACGCCGGCATGCTCTGGCCCTTGACTGTGGGCACCCGGGTGACGCCATAGGCCCGCCCGGTGAACTCGGTGCCGCCTCCGAGGATCCGGCCCAGGGGCGTGCCCTTGCCCATCTCCTCGACCAGGTTGATGGCCCCCTGCCCGTCGCCAAAGGGAATGACGCCCGCCTCCATGGCGACGCCAATGGTGGTCCCGGTCTCGATGGTATCAAAGCCATAGGCATTGCACAGGCGCACCATCTCGGCGATGTCATCCAGCGAGTCGATACCGCAGTTGGCGCCCAGCGCCCAGTCCGACTCGTACTCGATGCAGGAGACGTGCTCGGTGCCATCGGGCCGCAGCCAGGTGTTCGAGCACTGGATTATGCAGCCGGGGCTGCAGCCGTGGTTGAACACCTCCTCGCCGGCGCGATCCTTGATGCCCTCAAAGATCGCTTCGCCCGCGATCTTGGCCGCGCCTTCGAAACGCCCGCTAGAAAAGTTGCGCGTGGGCAGGCCGCCGGCCTCGTTGAGGATGTTGATCAGCACGGCGGTCCCATACATGTTCAGACCGCCCTTGGGCTGGGTGATGGCGTGCTCCTGCAGGGCCTCGCGCATCTTGCGGCGCCCCTGGTTGAACAGCTCCCTGTCGGCGACCTCACGCCGGGGCGCGCCGCTGGGATCGGCGACGATGAACTTGAGCCCCTTGCTGGCCATGACGGCGCCCATGCCGCCCCGGCCCGAGTAGCGGTTCGGGCGCTGGTTGTTGTCATTGTAGACGATGCCCGAGTTCGCATAGCCATACTCGCCCGAGACGCCTACGCCTGCGATGGTGACTCTTTCGCCAAAGCGCTCGTACAGCTTGGGGAAGACGTCGAACAGGCTCTGCCCCAAATAGTCGTCCGCAGGCAGAAACTCGATCGAGGGGCGCTCCTCCTGGTCGTCCCAAGTCAGGTGCGCCATCCAGTAGGCGCCCTTTTCCTCGGGCTGCCCCTCGACC
Organism: Anaerolineae bacterium; assembly: GCA_007118555.1. Lineage (GTDB taxonomy): Bacteria > Chloroflexota > Anaerolineae > UBA1429 > UBA1429 > UBA1429. The sequence continues at coordinate 4,554 of SKRJ01000149.1, forward strand.
ACCAACGCCTTGATGCCCAGGTTCGCAAGATGCTGTGCCCAGGCGGTGCCTGCGTTGGATTCCTTGATGCCGCCCGTGAGGGGCGACTTGGCGCCGGCCGAGATGCGCGCCGAGCTGGGGGCTGCGGTGCCGGTCAGGAGGCCGGGGCTAAAGACCAGCTTGTTGCTGGGGCCAAGGGGGTGCGATAGGGGGGGGACCTCATCATGAACGATGGTCGAAGTCACGCCGCGCCCGCCCAGGGTCTCAAAGGCAGCGGGTGCTTTTTCCACGGTATAGGATCGATCGGCCATGTTGATTCGTATAAGCCACATTGCTACTCCACCTCCATGTGGACGTTACGGGGACCTGTCGGCGATAACTCGATGCAAAAGGGGGACTGTGCGCTTGGGGTGCGCTCACCTCCTTTGTTGCTCGATCTGCAGATGCGGTTTCGGACACAACGCCATTATATTGTCAGCATTCGTCATCGATCAACCGATTATATCGTAGCAAACACGAGCCGTTTCCGCAAGGTGCAGCGGATCGAGATCATTGTGCGGCGGCAACACCGCTCCAGGGATTGTGTGGCCTTTGGACCTAATGCGTGCCCTGAGGGGGAGCGTCACAGGGCCAGGCATACCTATGCCTGACCCTGTCCCTGTCCAACAGTATCATTGTTGGGCTTTGACCAGACGGTGATCCGTCGCCTGGATCAGTGCTACACACTTGGTTCCTGCTCGACCACGGAGGACTGTCGTGCGCGCCGCACAAGGCCGATGACCACGCCAACAGCTACGATCACGGCGGCTATGCTGACAAAGAGATCGAGATACGCGTACTCGGGCTGTGGACCGAGGTTCACAGCGATGCCGGCGAACGCCCACACGAACACCAGGCCAAAGGCCGCGTCGCGCCGCCAGATGGCGCCCAGCAGGCCCAGGACCGTGGCGATGGTGACCATCAGCACGAACCAGTACTGCGGCCCCAGAATGTTGCCGGGCAGGTAGCCGTCAAAGCCCGAGGCCACCAGGGCCACCGAGACGTTGGCGACCGTGGCCACCGAGATCCAGCCGAGATAGATGCTGAACGGCACCCGTACCAGCCAATGCTCGCCCATGGCGGCCGGCGTGCGGCCAATGCCCAGACGCTCATAGATCACGATCAGGGTGATCAAGATGCCCAGCATGACGGCCACCGAGAGCCAGAACAGTTCGTATCCCCAAAAGAACAACCAGGCCGCGTTGAGCACGGCATTGATGGCGAACCAGGGTCCGATGCGCCTGACCACCCGGTCGGCCTCGGGCGCGTTACGCGCCTGGTACGCGGCAAAGGCGATCAAGCCCACATAGATCACGCCCCAGATGCTAAACACATAGCCAGCCGGGGTAAACAGGGTTGGAAAGCGGTCCGACACTTCGGCTGTCGGCTGCCCGCCGATCACGTCGGTGACGGAAGCGAGGGCGTTGGCGCCCAGCATGATCAACAGGGTGATGATATTCGCGATGCGCAATGCTTTCATAGAGATCCTCTCTTTCAGCGTGCAGCTAACGGGGCTGCAGTAGGGGACGGATGCTAACCTCGCATGCCATCCTTGGGACCTGGTTGTCGACTATCGCGTTTCGCCTTGCGGCGCAGCACTCACGGTCTGATAGGCGGGCGCGCGGGCGCCCATCCATACGGTCTCCCAGTTGCCATCGGCGCGGTACAGGGCCAGGAGCATGTAAAGGGCCCCGGCCCAGAACCCCAACACCATCATCAGCACCACCCATACGGCCGCTGTTATGGGCCGCCGCTCCCGATAGACGATCCAGATCGAAAAGAGCGCAAAGCCCGCGTACAGGTCTACCAGCGACACGATGCCCCAGGGCAGGGCGGTGATCACGGCGCCCTCGGCCCCGAGATCCCCTGCGGTGAACCCATTCACCAGCGCGCCCGTCATGGCCAGCAGCGCGATCCAGGCAATCGCCTTGGCAACTCTCATGGTTCATCTCCTTTTCCACAGATGCAGCACCAGTCTGTCAGTCGCTTAGCTCGATCGCTCTTTGGGCGGCATGGGTATAAAGGCGCTGGTGCGCTCAATATACTCTTTATACTGAGGCTTGGTCTCGGTCAGGGACTTTTCCAGCAGGGCCACGCCCGACACCTTGAGCAGCAGGCCGGTCATGATCAGCGGCGCAAAGATCGTCCACCAGGCGCTGGCCGCCAGGGCGATCAGGTAAAAGCCCCACCACTGGGTGGCATCGCCGAAATAGTTGGGGTGGCGGGTATAGCGCCACACGCCGGTGTCCAGCACGCGCCCCTTGTTCGCCGGATTCGCCTTGAAGCGGGCCATCTGCCAATCGCCCACCGCCTCGAAAAAGAACCCCACGGCCCACACGACCAGGCCCACGAAATCGAGCCAGATGAGCCGGTCCGGCGTGGGCGACATCTGCGCGCCCAACAGAGGCGCCGAGATGATCCATAGCAGTACGCCCTGCAGCAGGAACACGTTGAATAGGCTGCGCCACCACCAAGAGTCACCCGCCTCTCTGCGCCACTTGGCATAACGAAAGTCCTCTGGCTTGCCCCAGTTCCGCCACAAAATATAGAGGGATAGCCGCAGCCCCCAGATGGTGACGATGGTCAGCAGCAGGATCTTGCGCCCGGCAAAGCCCTCGGGCGTCAGGACGTGATAGAGCCAGGCGCTCACGACAAAGCCCGCCCCCCAAAAGATGTCCACGATGCTGCTGTTCTTGACGATCAGGCTGATGACCCAGATCAGGATCATATAGAGCAAGATCATGATTCCGCCGGTCAGATAGGGGCCCAGAAAATACATGCTGTCTCCCTCCATGTCACAATGCGAGCGACCATCGTACGGCGGCCCGCGTACCTCAGCCTTATCCATTATAAGGTGCCGTGAGCCATTTGGCACTGTACATCCGTTCAGTTCTGTCCTAGATTCCCGTCCGTATTGTCGATGCTGTCAGGGGTTCCACCGGCTCATGTTTTCTGCTACACTTGGCGTATGAGAGCAAACCTCCGTCATCGTTGGCTCTGGTTGTTGCTGGCCTTGCTTGTGCTCTTGGCCGGCGGTTTTGTGCTGTGGGCGCTCACCGGGCCCAGCGCCGGGCCGGATGCCCTGGCCGCCCTGGAGGGCGATACCCGGGTTGTGGTGGAGCAGGGAGCCTGGCTCACGTTCGCTCCGAGAGACAGCGAGCCCACTGTGGGGCTGATCCTCTACCCCGGCGGGCGGGTCGATGCGCGCGCCTATGCGCCGCTGGCCCGCGAGATCGCCGCGGAGGGCTATCGCGTCGTCATTGTCCCCATGCCCCTGCGGCTGGCGGTCCTGGCTCCCGACCGGGCGACAGAAGTCATGGCAGCGTTTCCTACCGTGACCCAATGGGCCCTGGGCGGGCATTCGCTGGGGGGCGCCATGGCGGCCCGCTATGCGTACCGCCATGCGGCACGCCATGCGGCCCTCCATCCGGATCCAGTGGCGGGCCTGGTGCTGTGGGCCTCGTATCCGGCGGCCACCGATGATCTGAGCGCACGTACCCTGGCGGTGACCTCGATCTATGGCACGCGCGATGGCCTTGCCACGGTGGACGATATCCAGGCCTCCCGCGAGCTGTTGCCGGCAGATACGGTGTTTGTCGCTATCGAGGGCGGCAATCATGCCGGATTCGGTGACTATGGCCCGCAATCGGGTGATCTTCCCGCAACCATCTCGGTCGAAGAGCAGCAGCGTCAGATCGTGACTGCAACGGTGGCCCTGCTGCGCGCGCTATCCATGTCTCATTGACCCTGACATTCATTCCTGCCCGTGAAAGGAACCGATCATGACTGACTACTATCGCTACAACCGTTGGCCCAAAAGGATCCGCCGCCGTGCCAAAGACCTTGTCAAGGAGATGACCCTTGAGGAAAAGGTGGGGCAGATGGTGCAATCCATCCGCTCGGACGATATCGACGAGCAGATCCGTTCGGGCGCCGTCGGCTCGGTTCTGAGCCTTACAGACCGCCACGAGGTGAGCCGCCTGCAGAGAATCGCTGTGGAGGAGAGCCGTCTGGGCATTCCCCTCATCTTTGGCCTGGACGTGATCCATGGCCAGAATACGATCTTTCCCGTTCCCCTGGCCCAGGCTTGCACCTTTAACCCCGATCTGATCGAGGAGGCCGCTCGCGTGGCCGCTGCCGAGGCTGCGGTCGCAGGCGTAGACTGGATCTTTGCGCCGATGGTCGACGTCTGCCGCGATCCCCGTTGGGGCCGTGTGGTCGAGGGACCCGGTGAGGATCCCTTCCTGGGCTCGTTCCTGGCCGAGGCTCAGGTGCGCGGCTATCAGACCAAGAACCTGCCCGGCGGCAAGCGCATTGTGGCTTGCCCCAAGCACTATGTGGCCTATGGCGCCGCCGAGGGCGGTCGGGACTATAACACGACCGACATGTCCGAACGGAGGCTGCGCGATGTGTATCTTCCGCCCTTCCGGGCCGCCTTTGCGCAGGGCGCCGGCACCACCATGGCCGCTTTTAACGATCTCGGGGGCGTTCCGACGAGCGGTAACCCCCTGACGTTGGGGACCATCCTGCGTGACGAGTGGGAGTGGGACGGCGTTGTCGTCAGTGACTATAACTCGGTCGGCGAACTGGTGCCTCATGGGTTTGCGGCCGATCTTCAAGAGGCCGCCGAAAAAGCGGTGTTGGCGGGCGTCGATATGGACATGATGTCCTATGCCTATGCGCGCCATCTGGCCGAACTGGTCCGCGAGGGCGTGGTCAAGGAAAAGGTGCTGGATCG
>SKRJ01000119.1 GCA_007118555.1 Anaerolineae bacterium
CATTGTGGAATACTTGGCTGTGCGCAAGCTGCGCCACGAGCGAGCCCAAGAGATTCGAGATCAGCAGACGAGCGATGACCCCATTCGCCGAGAGCGTGAGGGCGTCATCCTGTGCTTGGTGGGGCCGCCGGGTGTAGGCAAGACCTCCCTGGGGCAGTCCATTGCACGCTCCCTGGGGCGCGAGTTCATCCGGCAGTCGCTGGGCGGGGTGCGTGACGAGGCCGAGATCCGCGGGCATCGGCGCACCTATATCGGCGCCATGCCCGGACGCATCATCCAGGCCATTCGTCGATGCGGCACCCGCAACCCCGTGTTCATGCTGGATGAGGTGGACAAGATTGGCGCCGATTACCGCGGCGATCCCACCTCGGCCCTGCTGGAGGTGCTCGACCCCGAGCAGAACACCGAGTTCCGCGATCACTATCTGGGGGTTCCGTTCGATCTGTCGCAGGTGATGTTCATTACCACAGCGAACATGCTGGATACCATCCCCGCGCCCCTGCTGGATCGCATGGAGGTTCTGCAACTCTCGGGCTATACCGAAAAGGAAAAGATCGCCATCGCTCGCGAGTATCTGGTTCCACGCCAGATCCGCGAGAATGGCCTGCGCCCTGAGGAGATCCGCTTTTCGGATGACGCCCTGAGCAGCATCGCGCGCGAGTATACGCGCGAGGCCGGGGTGCGCAATCTCGAGCGCATGATCGGCTCGATCTGCCGCAAAGTCGCGGCGCGCATCGCCGACGGCTCGGCCCAAGAGGTGTCGGTGACGGCAGAGGATGTGGCCGGATATCTCGGCAAGCCCAGGTTCTTTTACGAGGTCGCCGAACGCACACAGATACCAGGTGTGGCGACCGGCCTGGCTTGGACCGAAACGGGTGGTGACATTCTCTTTATCGAGGCCACCAAGATGAAGGGTCAAAAGGGATTCATGACCACGGGGCAACTCGGCAATGTGATGCAAGAGTCGGCCCGCGCAGCCCTGAGCTATGTCCGCTCCAAGGCCGAGGACCTGGGCCTGGATCCCGGTTTCTTTGACGACCTGGACATTCACCTGCACGTGCCTGCCGGCGCGATCCCCAAAGATGGGCCCTCGGCGGGCGTCGTGATGGCCACAGCGCTGGCCTCGCTCGTCAAGGGAGAGCCGGTAAACAGCTCATTGGGCATGACCGGAGAGATCACCCTGCGGGGTCAGGTCTTGCCTGTGGGCGGTATCAAAGAAAAGGTGCTGGCAGCGCATCGCGCCGGTCTGGAGCGCATCTGTCTGCCAAGACGTAACGAAAAAGACTTGGACGAGCTACCAGAAGACGTTCGGCAACAACTCGATTTCATCCTCGTCGATCGGGTTGAGCAAGTGTTTGAGGTAGCCTTTAACGATTCGGAAGGAAATAACAGTGGCAAGACGAAGGAGCAAAAGGGGGCAGGGCCAGAGTAACCTGGCATGGTATGCGATGGATCTCCATATGCATACGCCTGCCTCGAAGGATTATCACGACGAGGGCGTAACGTTTCTCGATGTTCTCAAAAAGGCCGAAGCAGAAGGCCTTGATATTATTGGATTCACAGACCACAACACGGTAGCGGGCTATGCCCGTATGATGGAAGAGTTCGAGGATCTGGAGCGCTGGGAAAAGGACCAGCGGCTGCGACCGGAGGAAAAGCAAAAACTCGACGAGTACCGGCGCCTGCTGGACAAGATCCTGGTGCTGCCCGGGTTCGAGTTGACGGCGACCTTTGGGTTCCACATCCTCGCGCTCTTTGACCCCGACACCCCCATTCGCAGTCTGGAGCATCTGCTCCTGGACCTCAACGTGCCCCTGGAGGCCCTGGACCACGGCGAGACCGAGGTGGGCACCACCAGCGACGTCATCCACGCCTATGAGAAGATGGCCGAGGCGGGCGCCCTGGTCATCGCGGCGCACGCCAACTCGACCCACGGTGTGGCCATGTTTGGCATGAACTTTGGGGGGCAGACCCGCATCGCCTACACCCAGGACCCCAACCTGCACGCGCTCGAGGTGACGGACCTCGAGTCCAAGCGGCGCCGTTCGACGGCATCGTTCTTTAACGGCTCCAAGCCCCAGTATCCCCGTCGGATGCACTGCATCCAGGGGTCCGATGCGCACCGCATCAAGGGCGAGGGCCGAAATCTGGGCGTCGGCGAGCGCGCCACCGAGGTGCTGCTGCCCGAGGTGAGCTTTGAGGCGCTCAAACAGGTGTTCCTGGAAGAGGACTTTGGCAAGACGCGCCCTTATCGCCGTACCGAGGAAGAGGTCGTCGATCAGGTCGAAGAGGCCCGCAAAAAGGGCCCGACCCTCCACCAGAGCTTTCATGAGAGCATGACCCGTCGAGGCGGCTGCATGCACGCCATCATGAGTGACGTGGTGGCTTATGCCAACAGCGAGGGCGGCACCATCTTTGTCGGCCTGAGCGCCAACCATCGGGTCAAGCCCAAGGGTGTGGACAATCCATCACAGGCGATCAAGATGCTGCAAGAAGAGATCGAGCGCATGATTACCCCGCCCATCGAGGTCAAGATGGACGCCATCCAGAGCCAGGGCAGCCAGATCATCCGCATCGCTGTGCCCCAGGGAAGCGAAAAGCCCTATGTGATGGAGGGCAGCAAGATCTATATCCGGCACGATTCGGAGACGACCCTGGCCATGCGGGATGAGATCGTGGATCTGGTCAGGCGGGTGTTGATCGAGGAGGGCGTTCAGCCCGAAAAGCGCCGCGAGCGAGAGGCCAAGCCCGCCCGTGAGCGGGCGCGCCAGCCCGCGCGTGAGAAACAGGCCAGCCAGTCTCAGCAGCGCCAGCCACAAGCAGCCGCTGCCGTCGCCGAGGCCGAGGCCGAACCCCAGGAGGCCGAGCGCTCCAATGGTGAAGGAGCAATAGATCCACCCTCCACCGGCGTCGAGATCGATGACACGGTGGTGCGCAAGGGCGTGCAGTATCACACCATGCGCGACCTGCGCGATGGTGGCAAGGTGCACAATGTCACCCGCAGCTCGGCGCGACGCCTGTGGCGCTATGCCATCGCCCTCAAGGAAAAGGGCACCTTTAGCGAGGACAAGGTCGACTGGAAGGGCGATCTGGGGCTCTGGCACAAGTACCTGCGCTCGGGCCGCCCCCACTATGACCTGGTACAACGCACAGAAGAGGGCGACATCCGGGTCTACTATGGCGTCTCGGACGACGGCATTCACGGCCCGTGGCAAGAGGTGGTCAACAAACAGGGATGAGCACTGGCGAGGGACCTGAACACCCCGCGTGGGTGATTCGCCCCTTTTGCATGAGCGATTACCCGGCCGTGCTGCGCCTGTGGCAGACGGCCGGGGAGGGCGTCAGCGTGCGCCCTTCTGACCGGCCCGAGGAGATCGCCAAAAAGTGCGCCCGCGACGCGGACCTGTTCCTGGTGGCCGAGAGCCAGGGTGCGTTGGTCGGGGTCATCATGGGCGCCTGGGATGGCCGGCGGGGGTGGCTGCACCATCTGGCCGTGGAGGCGAGCTACAGACGCCGGGGCGTCGCCCGCGCCCTGATCTGCCAGGTTGAGGAGCGCCTGCGCGCCAAGGGGTGCCTCAAGATCAACCTGCTTGTGGGCAAAGCAAACCAGCACGCGCGCGCCCTGTACCGACAACTTGGCTATGATGAGATGACAGACTATGTGCCCATGGGCAAGGAACTATAGCGGGCCAAGGGCCGGCTGACGCCACCGACGCAGGAAGGTTCGCTCCCACAGGGCACAGCTCCGATGATCGAGAGCGCGGCGAGATCACGCCGCGCTTGATCCTACAGAAAGGTTCTGGCATGTTCGAGATCGCCTTCCTGGGCACTTCGGCCTCGGCCCCCTCCATCGAGAGAGGATTGTCCTCCTCCCTAGTCATGTACCGCGATCAGCGGTTCATGATCGACTGTGGCGAAGGCACCCAGCGGCAACTGTTGCGCACGGGACTCGGATTCCGCAAGATCGACAAGATCCTCTTGACGCATGGGCACCTGGATCATATTCTGGGCCTGGGCGGCCTGGTCTCGACCTTTTCACGCTGGGAGTCGATGGATACGCTGACGATCTATGGCGGCCAGTGGGCCCTGCAGCGCGTACAGGATCTGATGAACGTGGTGCTGCGCGGGGGCGAGGTCGATACCGAGATCGAGTTTGTGGCCGTGCGCCCGGGCGTCATCTGGCAAAAGGACGCCCTGCGCATCAGCGCCTTTTCCGTGTCGCACCGTGGCCCCGGCTGCTATGGCTACCTGTTCGAGGAGCAGAGCCGCCGGCCCTTTCTCTCGGAAAAGGCCGAGGAACTGGGCGTGCCCCGAGGGCCAGAGCGCAAGCGCCTGGTGGAGGGCGAGGCGGTGACGCTGGTCGATGGCCGCGTCATCCAGCCCGAGGATGTGCTGGGGCCCGAGGTTCGGGGAACCCGACTCGTGCATGTGGGCGATGCGGGCCGCACCGACAACCTGGTGCAGGTGTGCCGGGATGCGGATGCCCTGATCATCGAGGCCACCTATGTCTCGCGGGATGCCGAACTGGCCAGCCGCTTTGGCCACCTGACGGCGGCGCAGGCCGCCGAGCTGGCCCGCGAGGCGGGCGTGGGACATCTGTTCCTGGTGCATATCTCGCGCCGCTATTCCGAGCGCGAGATTCTGCGCGAGGCGCGCGACATTTTCGCCAACACCATCGTGCCCCGCGATCTGGACCAGTTCCGCATTGCCAAGGGCAACGTCGAGCCCGTCGAGCCCGAGGAGATGGCGCAGGGGCAGTACAGCGTGCAAGCGTCGCATGAGGGGCCGGCATAGGGCCGCAGGAGGACGCAATGGGCGAACTGGTTTTCCTCAAACTGGGCGGATCTCTGATTACCGACAAGCGACGCTTGGAGACGGCCCGCGCCTCGGTCATTGAGCGTGTCGCTGAGGAAATCCAGCGCGCACGGGAGGCCAAACCTGACATGCGCCTTCTCCTGGGGCACGGCAGCGGCTCTTTTGGGCACTTTTATGCCGACCGGTACAAGGTACACAAAGGACACCTGGAGGATTGGCGTGGCTATGCCGAGACAGGCGCCGCCGCGCAGCGCCTCAATCGCCTGGTGACCGATGCCCTGCTCAAGGCGGGCGTCACAGCGGTGTCGGTCCAGCCCTCTGCCTCGGCGCTCTGCCACAATGGCGAGCTGGTGGAGCTGGCGCTGGATCCTATCACGACCCTGCTGGAGCGTGGCGTCGTGCCGCTGATTCATGGCGATGTGGCCCTGGACACGGCACAAGGCTGCACGATCCTCTCTACGGAGCAGATCTTTTGCTATCTGGCGCGGACCTTGCGTCCCGAGCGCATCATCATGGCCGGCGAGGTACCGGGCGTCTACTCGGGCGATCCGCAACGCGACACCATCGTGCGCCTGATCCCGACCATTACGGCCCAGAACTATGAGCAGGTGGAGGAGATGCTCTCCTCTTCCTTTGGTGTGGATGTGACAGGGGGCATGCAGCAAAAGATCCAGTTGCTGTTCGAGCTGGTCACCGAGCTGCCTTGCCTGCAGGCGCGCATCGTCTCTGGCAGGACGCCGCATCTGATAGAGCGGGTGTTGACCGATGCCAGGGTGCAGGAGGGAACCCTCCTGCACTACTGACCGTCTAGGAATAAATGGAAAGACGAGGCCTCGTGATATGACGGGTATCGTATCGTTCTTTGTTGTTTTCAGTTTGCTGGTGTTTGTCCACGAGCTGGGCCACTTTGCCGCGGCCAAGCTTGCCGGTGTCAGGGTAGAAGAGTTCGGGTTTGGCTATCCACCCCGGCTCATCAGCCTGGGCACCTGGCGCGGGACCCGGCTGAGCATCAATGCGCTGCCCTTTGGCGGCTTTGTGCGCATGAACGAGGATGATCCGAGCGTAGAGGGCAGCCTGGCCACCAAGAGCCGCTCGGTCCGCGCCCTGGTGTTTAGCGCCGGCGCCATCATGAACCTGCTGCTGGCGATCGTCCTGTTCAGCATCACGTTCGTTCTGGGCGCGCCTACGCCTGTTGAGGGACCGGGCGCCGGCATCTATATGGTGGCGCCGCGCTCGCCCGCCCATGAGGCCGGCATGGTCCCCGGCGACACCATCGTCACGGTCGGTGGCATCGAGATCACCGATGTGGATCAGGCCATCGAGATGATCCAGGCCAACCTGGGTGAGGCGATCGAGATCCAATGGCGGCGAGAAGACCAGCTCATGCAGCCCGTGACGGTGACGCCGCGACGCGATCCGCCGCCCAACGAGGGCGCCCTGGGCGTTGCGCTGGGACCGCCGCTGGAACGCGTAGCCTATCCCGTGTGGGAGGCGATCCCCATGGGCGTACGCACCTCCTTTGGCGTGGTGGGGGCCATCTATAATGCCTTGCGGGATGCCATCGCAGGCCGCATGGCCTTTGAGGTAAGCGGCCCGGTCGGCATCTATCAGCACACCACCGAAGCGGCCCAGACCGGCATCGCGCGGTTGCTCGAGTTTACCGGCCTACTGAGCGTCAACCTGTTCCTGCTCAATCTCTTGCCCCTGCCAGCGCTGGATGGTGGCAGGCTCGTCTTTGTAGGCCTGGAATGGATACGCGGTGGCCGCCGCATCCCGGCGGAAAAAGAGGGCCTGGTGCACTTTGTCGGCCTGGTGGTGTTGGTGATGTTAATGTTCCTGGTTACCTATGTGGATGTGCGCCGCCTGCTGAATTAGAGGCGGGCTTCGCGTCTCGCGCCAGCTGTGCTAGAATAGCCCCGCGGTGTTATGTCGTTACAAGAGGTGTTATGTCCGAGGTTCTGTCTGCTCTGAACGAGATAAAAGAGGCCGGTCAGCCGATCACCCAAGAGCAACTGGAGCGCATCTCTGGTCCCAGTCGCTCTGAGGGAAGGCTCTTTGCCGAGCGCCTGGCGCAGTTGCCCGACACAAGGCGGCTGGAGATTGTGTCCACCCTGGCGCATCATGCGCAAGAGGATTTTGCGCTGACCTTTGACGAGATATTCCGCGCCTGTTTGGATGACGAGAGCCCGCAGGTGCGACGGCAGGCTGTCGAGGCGCTGTGGGAGGATGAGCGCATCGATCTGGCGCCCCGGCTGGTGGAGCTGGTGCAGGAGGACCCCAGCCCCGAGGTGCGCGCCGCGGCGGCCTCGTCGCTGGGCCGGTTCGTGTTCATGGCCGAATGCGACGAGATCCCCAAAGCCAGAGGCCAGCAGGTGCGCGAGGCGCTGGAGCGGGTCATTCGCTCTGAGCACGAGCCGGTTGAGGTGCGTCGGCGGGCCGTCGAGTCGATCGCGTTCATCAATGACAACACCGTACGGCAGATCATCGATCGGGCCTATGGCGACGAACAGATCGAGATGCGCACCAGCGCCGTTTTTGCCATGGCCCGCAGCGCCGATCGCTTTTGGGCCGATACGGTAGAGGCCGAGCTCCATAGCGATCTGCCGGCCATGCGCCTGGAGGCGGTCCGGGCCTGTGGCGAGATCGCGGTCAACAGCGCGATTCCGACCCTTGTGCGCATGATCTCTGAGGATCGCGATGAGGATGTGCGGATCATGGCGGTGTGGGCCCTGGGGCAGATCGGCGGCAACCGGGCGCGCCGGGCCCTGGAGCAACTGCTCGAGGGCGAGAGCCTCGTTCTGGCAGAGGCGGCCCAAGAGGCGTTGGACGAGATGGATTTTCTGCACGAGTCCCTCGATCTGATGGTGCTGGATCTGTCGAACCAGGAGATCCTCGAGGAAAGCGTAGAAGACAGCGAGGCCAGCGAGTATCGTCGAGAGTTCCATCGCTATGTGGATGAGGATGAGGACCAGGAGGAACCCGACGACGATGACGAGGATTGGCCGGACGAGTTCCTCGAGATCGGCTGACCAAGAGGCGTATACCATGCCCGACGAGCCCCCCGACCAGCCAGAGATTCGTCAGTTCGAGGCCATCGTGCACGGGCGCGTGCAGGGCGTCAACTTTCGGCATCACACCAGAACGCAGGCCCTTGCGCTTGGCCTGGCCGGCTATGTACGCAACCGGCCCGATGGAACTGTCCAGGTGGTGGCCCAGGGCGAGGAGCGGGCCTTGAGCAAGATGCTTGGTTGGCTGCATCGGGGCCCCATGCTGGCGGACGTGCGCAAGGTGGATGTAACCTGGCAGGACGGGCAAGAGTCAATGGGCGATTTCAAGGTGCGTATCTAGATGAGAGAGAACCCGGAGCGTGGCGCCTGGGGCGTGCTGCTTGCGGCCTTTGCGATCTTTTGCCTGCTGGCCGTGAGCATTCCCGTAGGCGCGCGCCACCATATCCTCAACTCGGAACGGGAGCAGGTGGCGATCGTCGAGTCCCTCGTGGGCACGGTCATTATCGAGCTGCCGGTGGGGGCCGGCCCCCAACCCCTCACCCGTGGCAACAGCATGCAGATCCCCGAAGGCACCCTGATCTATGTGGACGAGACCTCGGAAGCGGTGGTCACCTTTTTCGATCACAGCTTTATGCGCCTCTTTTCGGGCGCAGCCGTGCGCATCGAGACCCTGCGATCCCCCCGCTACCAGTCCAGCCCGCTGCCCGCCTCGTTGCGCCTCCGGCTGTTGACAGGCCGTATCCGCATCGGTACCGCCCTCTCGACCACGGCGCCGGTAGAAATGTGGGTATCTACACTGTATGGACAAACGCGCCTCGCTGAGGATGGCAGCTATGCCATCGAGGTGGGTCAGGATCGCGCCGAGATCATCGCCTATCGCGGCCACGCTGACGTGATTGCCCAGTACCAGCAGATACGCCTGGAACCGCGCGAGAGAACCCATATCATCCCGGGGCAACCCCCCGAGACGCCCACGGGCGTGGCCAGAAACCTGATCGCCAACGGCGAGTTCCAGGAGCCCTTGGCCGAGTGGCGCATCTTTAATGATCAGGGCACCGATGGGGGCGACATCGACGGCATCGCCGAGCGCGTCGTGGACGAGGGACGCGAGGCGATCCGCCTGTACCGCACCGGCGCCTGGGGCAATCACTGCCAGACGATCCTGGAGCAGAATATCGATGCCGTGATCCCCGATCCGGCCACCTCGCTGGTGGTGCGCGCCACGGTCAAGGTGCGCTATCAGGCCCTCTCGGGCGGCGGCTATCTGGCGTCCGAGTATCCGCTGATGATCCGCATCACCTATCGTGACGTATACGACAGCGAGGCCGAGTGGGTTCAGGGCTTCTACTATCAGAACGTGGACAACAACCC
>SKRJ01000026.1 GCA_007118555.1 Anaerolineae bacterium
CCTCGCGTGAGCTGGCAGCAGACACCGACATTGTCGCGGCCAAGTATCCAGACGTTCCCTTTCTCCATATCGCGGGCGACCATGCCAGGACCGGCGTCGCCCCGGCCAATGTGGCCAACCATATGGGCCGGATGGAGTACGGCAAGGCGATCGGGGGTTGCGCGGCGGCGCTCAAGACCCAGACGCGAACCATCGGCTATATCGGCCCCTTGGCCAATCCGGAAACCCGACGTCTGGCGGCTGCAGCCTATCTGGGCGCTCGCGATTGCTACGCCACCTACCGCGGCGGCAATCCGGACGATCTGCGCTTTATCGTTACCTGGATCGGATACTGGTTCCACATCCCGGGCATCACGCTCGATCCGACCGATGTCGCCAACGACATGTTCCATGGGCGGACGGATGTGATCCTCTCCGGCATCGATACGACCGAGGCTCTCGTCGTTGCCGGTCAGCGCGCCGAGCGTGGTCAGAGGGTCTGGGCCATGCCCTTTAACTATGCGACCGCCTGTGACATCGAGCCCGAGGTTTGCCTCGGTGTACCTTATTATAACTGGGGGCCCGCCTATGCGCGTTTTGTCGAGTCGGCTCGCGCGGACAAGCATCGGCAACTCTGGGAGTGGGAAGCTCCGCATTGGTCCGACATCAACAATCCCAAGCGATCGGCCGTGGGATTTTCGATGGGTGAAGGACTGAGCGCCGATCAGGTGGCAACCCTGGAGCATTATATGCAGGCGCTGGGCAGCGGTGAGGCCAGGCTCTTTGTGGGCCCGTTACGCCTGCAGGATGGGGCCCTGTATGTCGCGGCCGGCGAGGAGGCAACCCCCGAGCAGATCTGGCACCTTCCGCAGCTCCTCGCGGGCATGGAGGGCGCCAGCAACTAGCGCTCCACCCAGTACGTTGGTTCGGAGGGCTCTTTTGTGGCCAGCAACAGGAATCGCCATGCGCTCCTCTGCCGGGCATCCGTATGCTCGCCGGTTCGCTTCTGACGTGCCAATCTTGGGTTTGTCAGGGTTGGCACGTATCCCTTTGGGGCGTACCGTGTTTACGGATGCGAGTCAGAGCCGGCATGCCAGCTCTGCTCCGGCTGCCTCGCGAGCTCGCGATGGGGCCCATGTGATGCACGGGGCGCCGGATCGTCTGATGCACTCGAGCACGCCGTTATCGGGGGCGGCCTCTGCGCCGATAGATCGGGCCGCCCTGTAAGCATGCGGTGATGGAGGCCGGGTCTGCTGGCAAGGCTTCGGCAGCATATACAGGTGCGGCTCCCCCGCGAACTCGCTGGGGCAGCGCTGCAAATAGGGATGGGTAGTGGTGGATGATTCGTAGCTGGCCTGGATTCTGGTATAGTCAGTGTTTGTCGCTTGTGGAGCATCCGATACACTCGGAAAGGACTGGGTGATGCAGCAGAGTGACCGCATAAAAGTCCTGGACAAGGGATGGGTGCAGCTCGAGGACCTGATGGGCGGTGACGCCGCCGTGGTCCGAGGGGCGCGTATCTGCTATCAGTCCACGGCACGCACCCCCGATGCTGATGAAAAGCTCATTCAGAGGTTGATCAGCGCTACCCCCAAGCACAACACCGTGTTTGAGCACGCCGTGTTCCGCTTTGGGGTCAAATGCCCCCTCTTTGTGGCTCGTCAGTGGATGCGCCACCGCATCTGCACTTTTAACGAAAAGAGCCTGCGCTACTGCATCGCGGATCGAGAGTACTATATCCCTGTCGATCGTGAGGCGGGCCGCGATGCCTATGTGGCGCACATGGAAGCCTCGTTCGATCTCTATGACGAGCTGCTGAAACAGGGTTGGCCGAAGGAGCAGGCCCGATCTGTGCTGGGATTGGGCGTCTATACCGAGTTCATCTGGACCGTGAACGCCTGGTCGCTGATGAACTGGATCGAGAAGCGTCACGATCGGCATGCCCAGGCCGAGCATCGTGCCTATGCAGAGACGATTCTTGGCATCTTTGTCGAGAGGATGCCGGTAACAGCCCGTGCATTCAGAGAGGTGATCGTCGAACGATGAGACCTTCGTGGGACGAGTATTTCGTCGAGATTGCCCTACAGGTGGCTACACGATCGACCTGTCTGCGGCGTTCCGTCGGGGCCGTCATCGTGCGCGACAAGCGTATCCTTTCCACGGGCTATAATGGGCCGCCCAGCGGGCTGGCGCACTGCGATGAGGTGGGTTGTCTGCGCGAGCAACTGGGGATACCGTCGGGCCAGAGACAAGAGATCTGTCGAGGGCTGCATGCCGAGCAGAATGCCATCATTCAGGCGGCGCTGCATGGCGTCTCTACCCAAGGCGCCACAATCTATACCACGCTGCAACCCTGTGTTACCTGTGCCAAGATGATCATCAATGCGGGGATCGAGCGGGTAGTCAGCCTGGAGGGCTATCCCGAAGAGTTGGGGCGCGCTATGCTTATCGAGGCAGACGTTGCCCTCGAGATTTGGAATTCGCTGGATTGATAGAGGGAGGAAATATGACTTCCGGGAAGATCGCGCAGCTACGCCAGCTTCAGGCGGAGGCCAAGCTAGGGGGCGGAGAGGCCGCCATTGAGCGTCAGCACGACCGGGGCAAGATGACCGCCCGCGAGCGCCTGACCAAGCTCCTCGATGAGGGCACATTCCAGGAGCTGGATGCCTTTGTCACCCATCGCTCCCACGAGTTTGGCATGGAGGAGCGCGTCACACTGGGTGATGGCGTGGTCACGGGCTATGGCACGGTCCACGGGCGCCTCGTGTACGTCTATGCCCAGGACGCGACGGTGATGGGCGGATCGCTGGGCGAGGCCCACGCCGCCAAGATCGTCAAGGTACTGGACCTGGCGATCAAGAACGGTGCTCCTGTGGTCGGTCTGAACGACTCGGGTGGCGCCCGCATCCAGGAGGGGATCCTCGCTTTGGGCGGCTACGGCGACATCTTTTTGCGGAACTCGCTGGCCTCGGGCGTGGTGCCCCAGATCTCGGTCATCATGGGCCCCTGCGCAGGCGGTGCCGTTTATTCGCCGGCCCTGACCGACTTTGTCATGATGGTGAACGAAAGCAGCCAGATGTTCATCACCGGGCCTCAGGTGGTCAAGGCGGTGACGCAGGAGGATGTGAGCTTTGACCAGTTGGGCGGCGCCAAGGTGCATTCGGACACCAGCGGGGTCGCCCATTTTGCGGCAGAAGACGAGGATCAGGCGCTGGACATGGTCAGGATTCTGCTCAGCTATCTGCCCCAGAACAACCTCGAGGATCCGCCGGCGGTGGTCTCTCAGGATAGCCCGGCCCGCGCCGAGGATTCCCTTGACACCGTCATGCCGGCCGAGGCCAATGCGCCCTATGACGTGACGCGCGTCATTCGCGACGTCATGGACATGGGCAGCTTTTTCGAGGTGCATGGCGCCTTTGCCAGCAATATCGTCGTCGGGTTCGCCCGATTGGACGGTCAGGTGGTCGGCATCGTGGCGAACCAGCCCAATGTCCGGGCGGGCGCTCTCGATATCGATGCCTCGGTCAAGGCCGCGCGTTTTGTGCGCTTTTGCGATTCCTTTAATGTGCCTCTGGTGACCTTTGTGGACGTGCCCGGCTTTATGCCCGGCGTCGCTCAGGAGCATGGCGGCATCATCAAGGAGGGCGCCAAGCTCATCTATGCCTATTGCGAGGCGACAGTGCCCAAGCTGACCGTAGTGCTGCGCAAGGCCTATGGCGGTGCGTACATCGTCATGAGCTCCAAGCATGTGCGCAGTGACTATAACGTGGCGTGGCCTACGGCCGAGTTTGCCGTCATGGGGCCCGAGGGCGCTGTGAACGTCATTCACCGCCGCGAGATCGCCGAGGCCGATGACCGCGAGGCCACTCGCAGCCGCCTGCTGGACGAGTACCGCGAGAAGTTCGCCAACCCGTACCAGGCTGCCTCGCACGGCTATATCGATGCCGTGATCGAGCCCAGCCAGACCCGGCCTGTGCTGATCAATGCGCTGCAGATGCTACAGAACAAAAGAGACAGTGTTCCCCCCAAAAAGCATGCGAACATGCCCCTATAGTTAGGAGATCAAGATGGCAAGCAATCCGGTTCGAATCACCGATACCATCCTTCGCGATGCGCACCAGAGCCTCTTGGCGACGCGCATGTCCACGGGCGACATGCTGCCCATCGCCGAAAAGCTCGAGCAGGTGGGCTACTACTCCCTGGAGATGTGGGGAGGCGCTACTTTTGACTCGGCCATGCGCTTTCTCGGTGAGGACCCCTGGGAGAGGCTGCGCATTCTGCGCGAGCGCATCCCGACCACCAAGCTGCAGATGCTGCTCCGTAGCCAGAACATCCTGGGCTACCGTCACTATCCCGATGACATCCTGGACAAGTTTGCGGAGCTGTCCGTCAAGAACGGCATGAACGTCTTTCGTATCTTTGATGCGCTGAACGACACGCGCAACATGGAGGCCGCCATGCGCGCCGTCAAGCGCCATGGGGGCGAGGTGCAGGGGGCCATCTGCTATACCCTGAGCCCCGTGCACAACAATGACGTCTTTGTCGAGATGGCCAAGGAGCTCAAGGAGTTGGGCGCTGACACCATTTGCATCAAGGACATGGCCGCGCTCTGCGCGCCGTTTGACACCTATACTCTGGTCAAACGTTTGAAGGAAGAGGTGGGGCTGCCGGTCCAGTTCCACACCCACGAGACGGCCGGTTTCGGTATGGCGGCGCTCCTCAAGGCCGCCGAGGCGGGCGTAGATATCGTTGATACAGCCATCTCCTCTATCGGAGGCGGGACCGCACAGCCGCCCACGGAGCCTTTTGTGGCCATGATGCAGGGCACCGAGCGGGACACCGGTCTCGATCTGACCCTGCTGGCAGACATTGCGTCCTACTTCAAGAACGTGCGCTCCCAGCATCTCTCTCGTTTCGAGACGGGGCTGACCACCGCCGACATCCGGGTGCTGCTCTATCAGGTGCCCGGCGGCATGCTCTCGAACCTGGTCAACCAGTTGCGCGAACAGAACGCGCTGAACCGCTACGAGGATGTGCTGCTGGAGCTGCCGCGCGTGCGTGAGGACCTGGGCTACCCGCCGTTGGTGACCCCAACGAGCCAGATGGTCGGCACCCAGGCGGTGATGAACGTTCTGACGGGCGAGCGTTACAAGATCATCCTGCAGGAGGTGCGCGACTATTGCCTCGGCATGTACGGGCGTCCGCCTGCAGAGATCAACCCTGAGGTCTTTGAAAAGGCCGTGGGCGACAAGGAGCCCATCGGAGTGCGCCCCGCAGACCTGATCGAGCCCGGCTGGGAAAAGGCCAAGGAAGAGATCGGCGACCTGGCCCAGAGCGAGGAAGACGTCATGTCGTATGCCATCTTTCCGCGCGAGGCCCGCGATTTCCTGGAATTGCGCCGGGCGGGCAAAGTGGTTCCCATCGAAGAGCCGCGCATCTTTGCCGCGGAAGGAACCGCGCCACCGCGCCTGCAGCGTCCCAAGGCCGTCGTGGCGACACCGCAGATCGGACAGCCTGTGCAGTCACAGTCGCTGTGGAAAGTCTCGTCTCGCGTACAGGGGCCCCGCTGATCGATCACAGAACTGGGCCGGTCAGACTCCGGCCGGCCTAGTCTCAGGTAGAAGGGGGTAACGAGTAGTATGGAAACGTTCTTGCAGGCACTACAGATCAGCGCCATCGGTATGGTGCTGGTCTTTATGTCGCTGATCATTGTTGCGCTGCTGATATGGGGGCTCGATCGGCTGTTTCGGCCATCAGGGCAGGAGGCCAAGCCCACAGCGCCGCAGCCCAGACCGTCGGCCGCCATCGTCGAAACATCGGGCGGAGACCCTGTCACAGCGACCTCCTCGGCTCGCTTGGGACGCAGTGTGGCCCGTGAGGCCGAGGCCGCCGCGTTGGCCGTTGCCATTGTGCGGGCTCGCAACGCCGAGCGGCCCACGGGCGCGCAAGCGGCTCCGGTGGCCGTGCGGCGAGCACCGATGCCCTGGGAGCGGCCCATACCTGTGGGCGCTGAGATCCCCGAGGCGGAGACTGTCACGGTGATGACCGTGCATCCTGGCCCAACCAACTGGAAGAGCCAGGGACGACTCAAGGCGATGGAGTAGAGAGGGCAATATGACAACCATAGAATTGATCATCGATGGCGAGACATTCACCGTCGAGGTGGGCGATGTGTCAAAATCACCGGTGACGGTGGTGGTGAACGGTGTGGAAAAGGTCGTTTCGTTCCAAGAGGTAACGTCGAAAGAACAAGCCCCTGCGCCGCAACCCGAACCGCAGGCGGCCCCTGCCGCGGCCAAGCCCGCGGAGGAGCCCGCTGTGGTAGAGGAGCCCGAGCCTGTGCCCGTAGGCGACGTATCCGGCGAGGTAATCGCGGCGCCCATGCCCGGCAAGATCCTGTCGATCTCGGTGAATGTCGGAGACGCCGTGAGCGAGGGAGACGCGGTCTGTACGCTGGAAGCCATGAAGATGGAGATGCCCATCAGCGCCACGGCATCGGGCACGGTCAAGGCCGTGCACGCTCGCGTGGGACAGAACGTCGCGAACAACGATCCACTGATCACCGTCGGCTGATCCGGCGGTCACGACTATTATGAATCTTGGTCCTCTGGAGCATCTGATTCAAGGAGTAACGGGGATCGACCTGCCCACCGTCATCATGTTGGCGGTGGGTGGCATCCTGATCTGGCTCGCCATTCACCACGAGTACGAACCGCTGTTGCTCCTGCCCATCGGGTTGGGCTGCATCCTGGCCAACATCCCCGGTACAGGCCTGGTCCAAGAGGGTGGGCTGCTGCGGATCCTCTATGATGTAGGCATCGCCAGCGAACTGTTTCCGGTCCTCGTCTTTGTCGGCATCGGGGCCATGACGGACTTTGGGCCTTTGCTGGAGAATCCACGCTATGCGCTCTTTGGCGCGGCGGCCCAACTGGGCATCTTTGGCACCATGCTGCTCGCCGCTGTCCCGATTTTTGGCTTTGACATCGGCGAGGCGGCCTCGATCGGCATCATCGGTGCCGCCGATGGCCCCACGTCGATCATCGTGGCAGCCCGGCTGGCGCCCCGCCTGCTGGCGCCCATCACCGTGGCGGCCTACTCATACATGTCTCTGGTCCCCATCATCCAGCCTCCGGTGATGCGGCTGCTGACCACACGCAAAGAGCGCATGATCCGCATGCCGTACACGTCGCATCCGGTGTCCAAGACCGCCCGTATCATCTTTCCGGTGGCCCTCACTGTGTTCGCGGGACTGATCGCGCCGGAGGCCACGCCTCTGATCGGCATGCTGATGTTTGGCAACCTGATTCGTGAGGCGGGCGTGGTCGAGCGCATCAATCAGGCCGCCCAGAACGAGCTGGTCAACATCGTCACGACCTTTTTGGGCATCACCATCGGTTCGACGATGGTGGCCGCCGATTTCATCCGCTGGGATACGATCCTGATCCTGGGGATGGGGTTGGTGGCCTTTAGCCTGGACACAGCGGCCGGCGTTCTCTTTGGCAAGTTGATGTCGTTCCTCTCCGGAGGGCGCATCAACCCGCTCCTGGGGGGCTGCGGCATCTCTGCCTTTCCGATGTCGGCGCGCGTGGTGCAGCGGATGGGCCAAGAGGAGGATCCGGGGAACTTTTTGCTGATGCATGCCATGGCGTCTAACACGGCCGGGCAGATCGCCTCGGTAATGGCGGGCGGCGTGATCCTCGCGCTCCTCGCCTGATGATAGCGCCCGCGGTCGTCGAGTGTGGAAAGGGTCGGGCGCACAGTCGCTCGACCCGTTGTCATTCTTTTGTCGCAAGGCGTGTCTGTTGCAACTGGCTGTAGTCGCACGGGACGGTCGCCTGGCTTTCCCGAACTGGCCCATTCCGTGGTATAATCAATGACATAATCCGTGTTGCCTGCCTGGACGGGCGCCACGTGTTTCGATCGCATCAAACCGCTGAGGAGCAACCATTCTTATGCTCAAACAGTTTTTCAAGACGATCTTTGGGGATCCTAGCGAGCGCGAAATCATCAAGCTGATGCCCCTGGTGGATCAGATTCGCGACCTGGAACCGACCATGCGAAACAAGTCGGATGAAGAGTTGCGCCAACTCACCGACGATTTTCGCTCACGGATTCAGAGCGAGACCGCCCAGCTCCGGGAGCGGATCGACGATCTGCAGCAACAGATCGATCGCGAGTTGGACGACACCCGGCGTCGTTCGCTCAAGCAGCAGTTGGAGGATCTCAAGACCAACCTGGATAATGAAGAGCAGCGCCTCTTGGATGGCATTCTGCCAGAGGCGTACGCCGCTGTGCGCGAGGCCAGCGTGCGCGCCACCGGCCTGCGCCACTTTGACGAGCAGATGATGGGTGGCATCGTCCTGCACCGTAACACGATCGCCGAGATGAAGACCGGTGAGGGCAAGACCCTGGTCGCCACGCTGCCCCTCTACCTGGCCGCGCTCACAGGCCGCGGCGCCCATCTGATCACGCCCAACGATTATCTGTCCAAGGTCGGCGTGCAGCTGATGGGGCCCATCTATCATCTGATGGGGCTCTCGGTCTCGGTGATCCAGTCCATGGGCGAGGATCCGTCCATGGGGTCGTTCATGTATGATCCCGACTATGTGGCGTCGGACGATCGCTATCTGAGCCTGCGCCCGTGCAGCCGGCGCGACGCCTATCATGCCGATGTCACCTATGGCACCAACAACGAGTTCGGCTTTGACTACCTGCGCGACAACATGGTCGTGGACATTGAGAATTGCGTGCAGCGGGAGCTGTACTATGCCATCGTCGACGAGGTGGACAACATCCTCATCGATGAGGCGCGCACGCCTCTGATCATCTCGGCGCCGGCCGAGGAATCCACCGACCAGTACCGTCGCTTTGCCCAGATCGCGTCGCGGCTGCGCGAGGAGGTGGACTATACCATCGACGAAAAGCGCACCATGGTGACCATCACCGAGGAGGGCATCAACAAGGTCGAGCGCGCTCTGGGCGTCGACAATATCTATGCGCCCGAGCATTTCGAGCTGACGCCCTATCTGGACAATGCCCTCAAGGCCAAGGCCTTGTTTCAGTTGGACCGTGATTACGTGACACAGGATGGCCAGGTGATCATCGTGGACGA
>SKRJ01000219.1 GCA_007118555.1 Anaerolineae bacterium
ATTCGGTCCACTCGTAGATGGTGTAGATAGTCCCTTTGCATCTCTGCTTTTCGTATTCCTTTTGGCTAATGGTTTCTCGCGTCATGGGTCGTCGCAGACCTTCTCCTGTGCGTAACCAGGTTTCTTGTCTCCAAACAGCGACAACGCCAGAATCCATGATCTCCCCCCTTTTTTGCTTTGCGCGAGACGAGCAGTCAAGTTCGCTCGCCGCCCGTCTCGCCTGCGGACTATACTAACAACGCTAAGCTTCTCCCTGTGCCATACTCCCCAGATCTGCCTCGATCCAGATCATGGCCTCATTCAGGTCCGCCCCTGCAGAGAGAGCCAACTCGCTGGCCAGGATCTCTTTGCCCTGATCGAGCAGAGCCCGATCGGTCATGGACAATGTCCGTTCCGTACTCATGAAATAGAGCATGCGCACCGCATCTACGACCTGGGAAAAGGAGCCGGACTTGAGGCATTCCGTTACCATGGTCCGGCGTTTCCGAAAGTCATGGACCACGTCCCGTTCCTCAGGCGGCTTGGAGGCCGATGCGAGCATGGCGCGGAGCGATTCGGCGTCACCCACCTCACGCAGGCCGACTTTGGCGGCGTTCTTGACGGGGACCATAACGCGCAACTCGCGAGGGCCGGGGACGGTATCAATAACGTAATATTGATTGGTCAACTCGCCCAGGCTCTTTTCCTGGATTCGGACGATGGTGCCTGCGCCGTAAAAGGGGTGTACGATCTTGCTGCCAACTGAATACATGCGCGTCCTCCTTTGACCCACAAGAATAACCAATCCTCTCGTCTCCCCTGATCCCCTCGAATGAGGCGATCCACACGCGGGCATTATGCAAAATCGCGACGCGCGGGCGTCGCGATCTAGGCGGCAGGCGCCGTGTCACCCTCAGTAGCCTCCGGCAGCACCTCGCCATGGTTGACCCAAACTTTGACGCCGATGCGACCAAAGTTGGTGGATGCTTCTTCATGCGCGTAATCGATGTTGGCGCGCAACGTGTGCAACGGCACGCGACCTTCCATCATCCACTCGCGGCGGCCCATCTCGGCGCCCATCAGACGTCCCGAGCACGCAATCTTGACGCCCTCGGCGCCGGAACGCATGGCGACCTGCATGGCCCTGCGCATGGCGCGCTTTTGTGAGATGCGTCGCTCCAACTGCTCGGCGACATTCTCGGCGATCACCCGGGCGTTCGTGTCCGGGTTCTCGACCTCGGTAACGTCCAATCGCAGATTGCTGCTCTCGACCCCGGTCAGGGCTTCGAGCTCGGACTTGAGCGAGTTGATCGTCGCGCCCCGTCGACCGATAACAACACCCGGCTTGGCTGTGTGGATGCCAATGATCAGACGGCCTGGCAGCCGCTGAATGGTGATGCGCGATATGCCCGAACGGGGAAGGCGCTCGTGGATGAGCTCCCTGATCTGCGTATCCTGCTGCAGCAACTCGGCGTAGGTACGCCCTTCTGCAAACCACTTTGAATCCCAGTCACGGATGATACCCAATCGTAGCCCAATCGGATTTACTTTGCGCCCCAAATTGCCTTCCCTCCTGATGTCCAAGTGTGTGAAGCAGCCGGTCTAGTACAGACGTGATTGGTCTTTTTGAGTCGTCTTGCGGCTCTTGCGCAACTTGCGCGCCGCCTGACGTTTGCGTTCCTGGGAAGGCTTCTCATAGTAGCGTCGCTTGCGAATCTCGGTAAGCACGCGATCCTGCTGCACTGCCTTTTTAAAGCGGCGCATCATGACCTCAAAGGATTCGCCACTCTCTCGTTTCACCTGTGTCATTGTGCTTGTCTTCCTCCTGTTGATGATGCCTGTACTCTGCAAATCCAAGAGTCTGGATCACCAGTTCGCTGGATCAGCCGGCCCGGTGGCTCCTGTCCGGGTTGCCTCGCGGTCACGGGTCTCGTGATGCGGGCCACCCATCCAGAGCGTCGGTCATGGCTGCGATGCAGAGCTTGGATATGAAATCAAGCAAGAGGAGCGATAAGGCGGACCCCATGCATGGGGGCCGGCAACTCGTCCGCTGGGGCCTCGGGTCTGACGTATGGCCGAACAGCGAAGGTGCCTTATCTGCCAGAAGGCGGCCTTATGGCAGCGACTCCTGGTATGACAACAGATGCTGATAGTTGTTCCCAATCCACGCATGGCCCGGCAGCCTTGACCCAGGCTCGCCGGGGCCTTGTCTCACGTCCTCCTAGCTGGATTTGTCGTACTCTGGGCACGGCCGGAGCAATGCGCATGAGCAGACTCTTGCATAGTATACCACCAATTATGACAATGCCCAAGTTGCAAAAGTCTGCATCCCGCTGAGGGGGTATTGTGCTGTCTATTCGTGGAAGAATCACAAAAAAAGCGAGCACAAGAGGTTTTCCATGTCGCAATGGAGCAAACCGAGACAATGTGCGTCAATTTGGACCAGGGTGTGGGTCGTCGAGGGCCGAGCCAGCGCTCGGCCCTCGACGGGGTGGTCTGATCTATGGGATCGGCTGCAATCCCCGGATCTGCCAGCCGGCATAGGTCCGCGCTACGGTGACCCTTGTCCGGCGCGGCCCTTCGATCACGTGCTCGGCGCCCTCGTGCCGCGTCACAATGTCCTCGAGGCGCACGCGCACCCTCACCTGCTGAGGCGTGCCCTCGGCGCCCTCGATGGTCCACTCGGCTCGCTGCACCGTGGCGCCGACGGGCGCCGGGTCAAAGGAGGCGTCGGTCCACTCTTTGAGGCCGAAAAGTCCGGCTCCCTCCCGATTGCCCTCCACCCAGCGTTGCAGAGCCATCCCCACAACGGGGGCCGCCTGCTCGGCCGGGGTGGCGCGAGGGCCGGTGGGCAACGCCGGCGCGGCATCGTGCACGCTCTGGAGGATGCCCCGACGCTCCTCGGGCGTGGCCCAACGGGGCTGGGCATAGTCCTCCAGGACGGTGGTGAGCATCTCGCTGTGCAACAGGCGGCCCTCATAGAGGGTATGGCGCGCAATCAGGCCGGTGCGCGTCTGCCAGCTCCACATCTGGTCAAAGAAAAAGTTGCCGAGGCCATAGACGATGATGCCCGGGCCGTGGGGCGAGGTGGCGTCATAGGGCTCCCAGGATTGGGGCACATGGCTCTGGACGCCGCTGACGATATCGGCGCCCGCCTCGCGCAACTCGCGAAACTCTTCGACCTGCTGCGCCGTGGGGTAGGGATGGTAGGTCTCGAAATACTGGAGCTCGATCGAGACCAGATCGATATCATCGCGGGCCTTGAGCTCGGCGATCTTGGTCATGAGCCGGTCTTTGTTATTGTAGAAATAGCAGGCGCCCGGCTGATCCTCGGTGGCCCAGGCGTACCAGGGCTGGAACGCCAGCGTGGCAAGGAACGCGATGCGATTGCCATTGTGCTCCATGATGAGGGGCGCGCAGGCCTCTTCTTCGTTCAGCCCGCCGCCATAGATCTTGATGCCACGATCCCGGTAAAAGGCGATCGACTCGCGGGCGCCGTCATAGCCATAGTCGTTGACGTGGTTGCCCGAGAGCCCCACAATGTCGGTGCCGATGGCCTCCAGCGCCTCCCAATAGCGATAGTCGCTGCAAAAGGTGAGGTTGTTCCGGGTGATGTTCACCGGGCAATCCTTGATGAAAGGCACCTCGTTGCTGACATGGGTGATGTCGGCGGCGCGAAGCACATCCGAGATCACCAGCGCCGGATAGAGCACGCCGTGACGCTCCATGCGATCGGCGGTCAGACGGCACATGGCGGTGACGCCCGTCATGATCAGCTCCGTCATGCGTTCGGGATCGCGGTTGGCCCAACCCGCCCAGGGCGTGACCAGCAGGGGGCCAACGTCGGCGGCATTCTCGCCCTCCAGCCAGAGGCCCAGCGTCAAAGGATAGTCGTCGAGCTCCAGGTGGCGGTCCAGCAGGTTCATGCCGTCGGGCTTGAGGGCCTTGAAAGTGGGGGCCAGCGCATCAAAGGCCAATAGCCCGATGGCGTTATCGTCGTCGTGCAGGTGCGCGAGCAGATCGTCGTCATGCACGATCTGGGCCTCGCCGTCGCCCCACACCGCCGGAACCAGCGCCGCTGCCTCGGCCGACAGGAGCAGGGCGCCCTCGGCCTCGCCGGTCCAGCGCTGGCGCAGCTCCTCCAGCGTGACCTCGTCACGCAGCGACTGGAACCGCTGCACGGGAACGTACACCCGCAGCCCCAGGGGGAGGATCGCCTCGTCGGCAGGCGGCATCTCGGCGGCGGCCGCCACGCGCAGGCGATAATCGGCGTCACCGACGTCGGCGTCAGAGACGATCTCGACGACATAGCCCTGCTCGCGCAGATCCAACGCCGCCAGCTCCTCCAGCGCTGCCTCGCTGAACGCCGCCAGCGCGTCGTCCACCGCAAGGCGCCGTGTCTCATAGGCCGGCGTGGGCGTGGGGCTGGGCGTCGGCGTGGCTGTTGCGGTGGGGGGCAGCGTGGCCGTCGCCGTGGCCTCGGGCGTAACGGGCGTGGGACTGGCGACGGGCTGTGCGGCCTGCGCGTCGTCTGTCTGGGGGGCATCGCCCTCTCCCGCACAGCCGACAAGCAGGAGCAGGAACAAGGTCAGAATCACCAAGAACCGGCTGGATCGCATGGGGCACCTCATAGACAGGTTGGTTGACCAAACTGGGCGCATTATAGAAGCGGGTTGGGGTGGGGTCAAAGCGCGGGCAGGTGGCCGAAAAGGCACCGCTTCGGAGCCCTCCTGCGCTGAGCGTGGGGCAGGAGCGGGTCCGGTCCAAACGTTGCAGCGGGACCGGCCTAGGCAGCCCGGGTCACAGTGACCGAGATCGGCAGCGCCAGCTTGTCGCGATCATGTCGGCTCACGTTGAACACCGCCAGGCCCACAACACGGCCATCCGGCGTACGCCGCTTGAATATGTCATCGTCTATCTCTTCCAAGGTGGCCGGGGCATCCTCAAAGATAATCTCGAGGTAATCCCCTTCCTGGTCATACCAGACTCTTGGGGGCGTCATAGGATTTGCTCTCTTGAGACGGGTCGTGAAATACGCAGTAGGTATAAAGGCATCATCGGGCGGTATTTTGACCAACACGACGAGGTACTTTTGGGTCACAGGTGTCTTCTCGTAAAGACGATGATAGGCAAGCACCGTAGGTACAGCGCCGTAACAATCACCAGATGTGGCGAGGCCGATGTCTCAGCCACGCGCTCGCGCTGATCCAGCATTTCGGGGTGATCAAGTATGTGCTCCCAGCGCTCGGCCGTTAGCCGAACATCACAACCCCGATAGTCGGTTAGCGTTATAGAGCCCGTGCAGCCAGCCTCTTGTGGTCGGTGTCATCCCGTGCGCCCATTGTAACCCACAAGCAACGCGAAGCCGAACCAGGATTCGTCGAGCGCGATACAGGTTGGCTGGGCCTCATCTCCCGTGGCGCACCCAGGGCGCCGAGAGCGCCAGCCAACCCATCGCCAGGGCGGCGATGATCAGTCCTTGCTCTATCATGTTGCCCCTCCTGCATACTCCCATTTCTTTCGTTCTTCATGGGCAGCATACAAGAGGCAGGCGCCGGGGGCATCGGGCAACCGGAGAGTCTGCGTCCGGGCGCTAGGGATGATTCAACGATCCGTCAGGTGACCAGGTTGTGACGGATGGCGGTGGCGACCGCTTCGGTGCGGCTGGTGGCGCCCAGCTTGCCGATGATATGGCTGACGTGGCTCTTGACGGTGGATTCGCCAATGTACAGGCGCAGGGCGATCTCCATGTTGGTGAGGCCCTGTACCAGCAGGGCCAGCACCTCTCGCTCGCGAGGCGTGAGATCGTGGCCTGGCGGCGGGGGCTGGCGGGTGGCGCGGATCAGGGCCTGGGTGGCCTCGGGGGCCAGGGTGGGCCGCCCGGTGTGGGCCGCGCGCACCGCCTCGGCCAGCGCAATGTGCGACACGTTCTTGAGCAGATAGCCCACGGCGCCCGCCTGCAGAGCCCGCTTGACCAGATCGTCGTCGGAAAAGCTGCTCAGCGCCACGACCCGGACCTCCGGATGGCGTTCCGCGAGCTGATCGATGGCCTCCACGCCACCCATCACCGGCATGATCAGGTCCATGAGAACCACGTCGGGGCACAGCTCGTCGCAGAGACGCAGGGCCTGTTCCCCGTTGCCGGCCTCGCCCACCAGCTCCAGATCGGCAAAGGCCGAGAGAAAGGCGCCCAGCCCGCTGCGCACCACGGGCTGATCGTCGACGATCAACACCCGAATGACATTGCCCTCGCTCATGATGAAATCTCCTCTCCTGGCGCATCCTTTTCCGCGGCCGTCTGCCGCTGTTGCGACCAGTATAGTGTTACCCGTGAGCCGGCGCCAGGCTCGCTGTCGATGACAAGCTGTGCCCCGATGGCGGCCGCCCGCTCGCCCATCATGCGCAGGCCCAGATGGTTGCCTGGCACCGTGCTGGGATCGAACCCGCGGCCATCGTCGCGGATCTCCAAACGCATCCTGGCTCGCTCGCTGCCCTCGCCCTCCGCCTGCAGGCTGACCCAGGCTCTCCCGGCCCCGGCGTGCTTGGCGATGTTGTTGAGGGACTCCTGTACGGTGCGGTACAGAGCCAGGCGCACTTCGTCGGGGAGATCCGGCAGGGCGTCTACCTCCAGATCGATGGGCAGGCGCGCCCGACCGGACACGGCGGCCACCAACTGGCCCAGAAGGTCCTCCAGTGGCGCGTTCAACAGCGCCTGGGGCCGCAGCTCGAGGAGCAGGGTACGCATCTCGGCCAGGGCGCCCTGGGTAAGCTCGCGGAGCTCGGCCTGGCGTCGCTGGGCCTCGGTGGGGTTCCTCTCCCACAGCGTGGGGATCACGCCGGCCAGCAGGTTGGCCGAGAACAGGGTCTGGCTCACCGAGTCATGCAACTCGCGGGCCAGCCGGTTGCGCTCGGCGGCCACCGCCTCGACCTCGGCCCGCTCATAGAGCCGCGCGTTATCGGCGGCCATCGCCACCTGCCGGGCCATGGCCTCCAATAGGCTGTGTTGCTCGTCGGTGAGGGTGCGTTCCACAGGGGAGCCCAAGAGCAGCAGACCCTGCGGTCCGGAACGGGTAACCAAAGGAGCCACCACCGCGCATGACCAGCCAGCTGCCTGCAGGATCTCGCCCAGCGGTCCGGGCGCCTCATCCCTTGTGATGAGCGTGGTGTCGTTGTGGCTGCCGACGTCCTGGGCAAGGGAGCGGGGCGGATCGCTCACAACGCGCAGACGGGCCACAAGCTGCAACAGATCGCCGTCGGGTGCGACACGATAGGCGAGCCCCATGGGCCACGGGATCACATGCGCCATCTGCTCCAGGGCGGTCTGCAGCGTCTGGCGCATATCGAGCGAGCGCCCCAGCAGGTTCGCCAGTTGGTTCAGGGCTCCCAGTTCGTGGGTGCGATCGGCGACCCTGCGCTCGAGACCATAGTACAGGGCCTGCAGCTCGGCCGACATCTGGTTAAAGCTGGTGGCCATCTGGTACAGCTCCCAATCGTCAGGCGGCTCGACCTGCCGCCCCAGGTCGCCCTGAGACATGGCCTGGGCCGCGCTGGTCAGCTCTTGCAGGGGGCGCATCAGCCGGCGCGCCTGCCAGCCCACCAGCAGACCGGGCAACACCAGGCCGACGCCCAAAAGCAACCAGAGCAGCCGCCCATAGCGGGAGCCGGTCTGCGAGAGGGTGGCCCAATCCTCGTCCTGGATGAGCCACCAGGCGGCGTTGGGCACCGGCGCATAGCTGATCACGCGCTGAGCGCCTCCGGGCGCCCGCATCCGCCAGGCGCCGGGACCTTGGGTCGCGACGGCTCTGCTCGCCTGTTCGGGCACCAGATCGGCCAGGTGGCCCGGGACCGGCGCCTCACCCACAAGATAACCCTGCCAATCCACAAGATAGACCCCCCGCTCGGTGCCCTCGCGCTGGCGCAGCAGCAGCCGGTAGAACGCGCTGCTATAGGCCGGCACATCGAGGCGAAAGAGGCCCGCCACCAGCACCGGCTCGCCGCCCTGGGCGCTGGTGATGATGGTGATCGCCACGGTAGGCGCGCCCTCGGGGCCCACATACGCCACCTCGGTCCCCAGGAGGGCCGGCTCTCCGCGCATATAGCCCTGCACAAATGCGAGCTGCGACCAGTCTTGCCCCACGGCGTCCATCCGACGGGGATCCGCGGCGGACACGTGCCCCGTGGCATCCACGATGACCACGCCCC
The DNA here is from genome assembly GCA_007118555.1 of Anaerolineae bacterium. Lineage (GTDB taxonomy): Bacteria > Chloroflexota > Anaerolineae > UBA1429 > UBA1429 > UBA1429. The sequence goes on from SKRJ01000219.1 coordinate 8,182, forward strand.
CATCGAACACCTGCAGCTCGGGCATGGCGAGGCGCAAGGCCAGCATCTGCTCGCGGGGCGAGCCCGCAGGGCTCGGCGATTGGGTGGCCGCCGTAAGCCGGTTCATATAAGGGATCAGGTCCAGCGCCACCTGGTCGGCGGCCAGGCGTGTAAGAGCCTCGCTGCGTTCCAGCGCCAGCGACTCGACCACGCGATAGTAGGCTGTGAGGGTCAAGAGAACTACGGCGATCAGGATCACCAGCGCGGGCAGGAGCGCCGCCAACACCAGACGGGTCTGCAGGCGCGGGCGGGATCCCAGGCCGAGCCACGCCGGCCAGCGGCGCTTGAGGGGTACGCGTTGACGCAGGTTGACCATCGTCTGGCTCCTCAATCGACAAAGCGAAAACTGGCCACCACCCGGTCGAACTGCGCCAGGTTCTCGGCTGCCTGGGCGCGCCGCTCGGCAAAGCCCGACACGGGGTCCAACAGGGTCACGCGCCGCTCGGGAAAGCGGCGATGATGGACGACATAACGCACCAGCGACAGATCGTCGCCCAGGGGCTCGACGATGCGCAGAGCGGGCAGCCCTCCGATCTCGATCGGCTCGCTGCTGGTGGGCTCCCCGTGCATGGCGTCCAACTCGTTCTCGTCGCCGATGGCAAACTCGATGCTGAACGGTGTGCCGGCGGCGCTTTCGGGCTGGGGGGGCGCCAGATAGACCGCCAGCTTGAGGCTGGGCGGCCCGATGGGAGGCATGTGGGGATCCTGCGCCAGCACCCGGATCGTCCAATCCTCGGGAATCTGCACGGAAAAGCCGTACTCTTGGTTGTGATA
>SKRJ01000316.1 GCA_007118555.1 Anaerolineae bacterium
GATCGGTCAACCCCTCCCGGAAAAGCCCATCGTACTCACCTTTGATGATGGCTATCGCGATCATCATGAGGATGCCTTTCCGCTGCTCCAGCAGTATGGCATGACCGGCACCTTTTTCGTGATCACCAGCGTCATCGATCAGGAGCATCCCGCCTATCTGACGTGGGAGCAGGTGATCGAGATGGACGCGGCGGGCATGTCGATGGAGTCCCATGGCTATACCCACGACGACCTCAAAGGCCGCTCCCGCGACCATTTGATCTGGCAGATGCTGGGCTCCAAGGAGGCCATCGAGGCCCGCACGAACAAGCCGGTGCGGTTCTTTTGCTATCCCGCCGGAAGCTATGACGCTCTGGGTATCCAGGTGCTGCATGAGCTCGACTATTGGGCGGCGGTGACCACCCAGTTCGGCGCCGAGCATCGCTCCGACCGTCTGTTCGAGCTCAAGCGTCTGCGCATCCACGGCCACTATGGCGCCGAGCATCTCGCCGTCCTGTTGCGCGACCTCGCTCCGGCCCAAGGCGCCGCGCCATGAGCCAGGACACGCTCACCCTGGCGGCGATCCGCCACGAGCTGATCGAGGAGCTGCTGGGGGGGCGGGTGCAGCGGGTGGTGCGCCCCACCGAGTTGAGCATCGGTCTCGAGATCTATACGGGGCAGCGACAGCAGGTACTCCTCAGCGCCGAGGCCCAGTCCGCTCGCATCGCCCTCACCGAGGAGCGCCTGCGTCGCGGCGCCGATAGCACGTCGCCGCTGCAACTCTTGCTGCGCAAGTACGTCCGTGGCGCCCGGCTGGTGGCCCTGGAGCAGCCCGACCTGGAGCGCATTGTGCGCTGGCGGTTCGAGGGGTCCGAGGGCGTCGTCGACTTGGTGTGCGAGGTGATGGGGCGTCTGAGCAACCTGATCCTGGTGGACTCCGATGGCGCGATCCTCGACGCGGCCAAGCGCATCCCCGCCCGCATCAACCGTTATCGCGAGATCCTGCCCGGCGTCGCCTATGTGCCGCCACCGCCCCAGGACAAGGCTCATCCCCTGCACGTCTCGGCCGCCGAGCTGGGCACGCTGCTGGCAGAGCAGAGCGGTGGCTTGCACCGTCGGCTGGTGAATGCGGTGCTGGGCGTGAGCCCCCTGCTGGCGCGCGAGATCGTACACCGTGCCGTCGGCGAGGACAACGATTGGCCTTTGACGGACGAGTCGCTCATCCGATTGCACGAGGTGCTGCAGACCATGATGCGCTTGCCCCAGACCCACGCCTGGGAGCCATCGGTGGGCTATCAGGAGCAAGCCGTGCAGCGCACGGCCGTGGACCGCACGGCCGCGGATCGCACCGCCGTCGCCTATGCGCCCTATGCGCTGACGCACCTGGACGCCTGGGAGCCGATCGACTCGGTGGCGCGGGCGGCGGCTCTGACGTTGGGCCCCATGCGGCCGCCCGATCCCTATGCCCAGGCGCGGGCCGATCTGATCGCGCTGATCGACGACCAGCTCGAGCGGCAGCGGGGCCAGCTCGCCTCGCTCGAACGGGCCGCCGTGGCGCCCGACGAGCTGGAGGAGCTCCAGTTTCGTGGCAACGCCATCCTGGCCCTGGCCTGGCAGATCGCGCCGGGGCAAGAGAGCCTGCAGGTGACGCGGGCTGAGGTCACGGGCGAGGCGGGTCCCGGCGCCGCCGACCCCATCACCATCCCCCTCGACCCGGCCCTGACCCCCTCGGAGAACGCCCAGGCTGTCTTTCGCGAGTATCGCAAGCGGGTGGCGGCGTCCGAGCAGGTGCCCCGACGGATGGCCCACGTCGAGGCCGAGATCCGCTATCTGGAGCAGTTGCGCACCGACGCCGCGCTGGCGGAGGATCGTGCCGCCCTGGACCAGGTGCGAGAGGCGCTGCACGAGGCGGGCTATACCCCGCGCCAGGGCCGTCGTCGTGGCCAGCCCGCCGCCAGCGAGCCGCTGCGCATTCCCCTCGAGGATGGTGTCACGATCCTCGTGGGGCGCAACAGCCGCCAGAACGACGAGGTCACCTTTCGGCAGAGCGGTCCCCGCGACCTGTGGCTGCACGTGCGTGGCGCACCGGGTGCCCATGTGATCGTGCGCCATGGCGCCCAGACGGTGTCCGACGAGATCATCGCCCAGGCGGCGTCGCTAGCCGCCTACTACTCGGCGCTCCGCGAGGAGAGCCAGGTGCCGGTGGATATCACCGAGCGCCGACATGTGAAACGAATACCCGGCGGGCGCCCAGGTATGGTAACATACAGGCAGGAAGAAACACGGGTGGTGGCGCCTCAACCACCGCCAGAGGACGATGGCTGAGGAGCGGTTGTATGCTAGGTCTTGACGCCGATAGATTCGATCGACTGGTGGCCGAGGCAGTGGACTCGCTTCCCGAATGGATCGGGGAGCACATGGAGAATGTATTCATCACCACGGCCATTTGGCCCAGCAGCCACCAGATGCAGAGCTCCCGGGTGGGCCGCAACTCGCTGCTGCTGGGGCTCTATGAGGGGGTGCCGCTCTCGCGACGGGGCGGCCGGTACCATCTGACGCCGCCGGATCGGATCACCCTGTTCCAGCGCCCGCTGGAGATGGTGGCGCGTGATGAGGCGCATCTAGTGGATCTGGTCCAGAGCACGATCATTCACGAGATCGCGCACCACTTTGGCTTTTCCGAGGATGAGTTGCGTCGCCTGGAGGGGCGAGACGAGTGACCCCGTATGCCTGTTGTGCCACGGGGTCCATGCCGCGCGATGCTCTGATCGTTGTCTAGCCGCGGGGTTCGGCGGCCGGTTGCTCAGGCTGCTCTGCCTCGGCGGCAGCCTCCTCCTCTTCGTAGGCCTTTTCGCTCAGGTAGCGGGCGGCCTCGATGGCGGCGGCGGCGCCCGCCCCGGCGGCGACGACGGTCTGACGGAACCAGGGGTCCTGCACGTCGCCTGCTGCATAGACGCCTGGCACGCTGGTGCGCTGACGCTTGTCGGTGACGATATAGCCCTCATCGCTGAGTTCGAGTTGACCCTTGAAGAGCCATGTGTTGGGGATCAGGCCCACATAGATGAACACCCCGTCGGCCTCCAGCGTGGTCGTTTCGTCAGTTTTCACATTGCGGGCCAACACACCCCGTACCGCATTCTCGCCGAGGATCTCTTCCACCACCGTATTCCAGACAAAGTGAATCTTGGGATTATCCCGCGCTCTCTGCTCCAGGATGGCGCCGGCCCGCAGCCTGTCGCGGCGGTGAATGATGGTCACCTTCTCGGCAAAGCGCGTCAGGAACAGGGCCTCGTCCACGGCGCTGTCGCCGCCGCCGATCACAATGACGCTCTTGTCCTTGTAGAAAAAGCCATCGCATGTGGCGCAGAACGAGACACCATGGCCGATGAATCGCGCCTCGCCGGGCACACCCAGCTTGCGTGGCGAGGTGCCCGTGCAGATGATGATGCTCTTGGCCTTGTATGTGGGCCCATAGGTCTCGATCGCAAAGGGATCCTGGGCAAGATCCACACCGGTAACCTCTTCATAGCGGATTTCGGCGCCAAAGCGTGTGGCCTGGTCGGCCATCTGCTGGGCCAGGGCCATGCCGCCAATGCCCTCGGGGAAACCGGGATAGTTCTCCATCTCGCTGGTGGTGGCGGCCTGCCCGCCCAGCGACTGCCCGACGAGGACCAGCGGGTTGAGCTGTGCCCGACCCGCGTACAGACCCGCCGTAAGGCCGGCAGGGCCTGCGCCAATGATGATCAGATCTCTGACCGGCGCCTCTTCCTGGGTCTCTTTGGGCTTGGCCTTTTGCAGGCGGCTCAGATCTAGCGAAACAGACATCCCACCCATCGCATCCTCCCATACCAACGCATAGCGCAAATTGTTGTTGCTTTATTGACATAGTACCAGCGAGTGGCGCAGAACTCAAGTTCGCGCGCCGTGATCGGGATAGCGTTTCCACCGCGCCGTGGAGGGCATGACGTTGCGCCCTCCACGGCGCGGGCATCGCTAGCGCTGGATCTCTAGCACGCGCCCTGCGCTGCGGCCAAAGACGTCGGGCTCGTACATCGGATAGGCGAGGGCCGGGATCACCCGGAACTGGCCCGGTGTGGTGCAGCGTAGCTGGTAGCGGAACTCGTAGGTGCCGTGGGCCAGCTCGGTGGCAAACAGCACCAGCTTTTCATCGCGCATTTCGGTATGGGTGGGCCAGTACGAGTACCACCACCCATCGTTGCCCCAACCCTCCTCGTTCACAGGCCGCAGGCCGGGGTCCATCTCCTCGACGCGACGCGTGATGGCGAGCCGGGGATCCAGCGCCTCACAGCCCGCCGGAAAGGCGTCCTCCACCACCAGATAGTGGACGTCGCGCGGCACGATCAGGGTCAGCTTGACGTCCAGGATATCGTTGACGTGGATCGTGTCCAGCGGTTCGTCGGGCCGCTCGGCCAGGCTGTACTCGCGGTAGATCGTCAGGCCCCGGTCCAGGGCGCGAATCTCTTCTACGGGCATATAGTAGCGCAGAAACGCACTATAGTAGAGGCGCCCCGGGGCGTCACCAGGACGGCGCTCTATGATGGCAAAGCTGTCCTCGCCGGGCGAAAGCTCGTCCATGGGCACAACGGCACGCACGGGCTGGTCCACCGTAGCGGGGCTCACCTGTCCGGTGGCGACCTCGGCGCCGTCAACGCTCAGGCTATAGGCATAGTCGGCCTCCAGCTCGCCGGTGGCCACCATATAGTCGGTGAGCGCCAGTATGGCCCAGACGTTCTCCTGGGTGGTCTCCCAGCGGCCGGTGGAGCGCGCCATGGTGAGCCAGCGCACGGCCTGGGGCAACAGGCGCTGCTCCGGCTCGAGCCAGGTCAGGGCCCGCAGCACCATGGCCGTGGTGCGGGTGTCGGTGCTCATCTGCCGGGGGCTGTGGCGCTCTTCCTGCCAGTGCATCCCCGTGGCGCTCAGCAGGGCGGCGTCGATCAGCTCGTTCTGCAGCACGCCGACACGTGCAGGCTCCTCGGGCTCGAGCAGGTGAAGCGTCATGGCCAGATAGGCCTGGGCAAAGAGCGACAGGCGGCCGCGATCCTCGAACAGGCCCACCGCGCGCCCCAGATCACCCTCGCCCGCCTCGGCCAAAGCATAGAGGACGGCGGCTCGCGTGTCAAAGTGATCCTGGGTCACAGGCCGGGTGCGATCGAGCCAGTTGTACAGGTACTCGACGGCATGGTCCATGCTGCGTTCATCCACCACAAAGCCGGCCTCCCGCGCCTGCGCCATGCCGTACAGGGCATAGGCCGTGATCACCGGCGACGATTCGCCCTGGGCCCACCAGCCCCAGCCGCCGTCGTACCCTTGCAGCACATAGAGGCGCTGCAGCGCGAGGGCCACCTGCTGGGGGAGTCGAGCCGCCAGGTCCGGCCGCTCGATGCCCATCTCGCGCAGGGCGTTGTAGGTCACCACGTTGGGCAGGAACCGGCTGACGGTCTGCTCGATGCAGTCATAGGGAAAGGCCTCCAAATAGTCCAGGCCCTCGCGCATGGCGGCGGCCAGCGAGGGCTCCAGCAGGACGGTCAGCTCGCCCTGGTTCGGCTGGACCGTTGCGGGCAGCCGCAGCGCCTCGATGACGCGCTCCTCGACGAGTCCGGCCGTGCCAACCACCTCGGGGGTGGTGGCGTGATAGACGGGGAGCGTGATGCGGGTGGCGTCGTGATGGCCGCCGCCCTGGGCCGAGTAGCTGAGCACCAGCTCTTCTACAGGCGCTACCACCAGCGACCACTCGACCGTCTGGCGGGCGCCCGCGGCCACCTGGACGCTCTGCTGGCCCCGGTCGACCGTCAGGCCCTCGGCGCGCAACGTCACGTCAATCTCGAGATCGTCCGCGGTGTTGTTGTGGATCACGGCGCCCAGCATCAGCTCGTCGTCGATCACGACAAAGCGGGGCGCCATGGGGCGGACCATGATGTCGAGATTGCTCACGATGTCGGCCTGACCGCGGCCCACCTGGGTCTCTACGGTGACCGCCTGGGCCGTCACGCGCCAGGTGGTCAGGTTGTCGGGCAGGGTGACGCTGACGGTGGCCGTGCCATCGGGGCCGGTGCGCGCCACCGGCTCCCACAGGGCGGTCTCGGGGAACTCGGTGCGCAGCCCCTCGCCATCCTCGCCGCCACCACCGCCCTTGCCGTCCTCGTCCACAACGGGCATATCAGGCGGGCGCCGGCGCACCAGCGAGAGGGCCGTATTGACGGCCAGGCCGCGCTCGCTGTAGAACGCGTCCATGATGTTGGGAGACTGGCCGCCCACGAGGGCCTCGATGGCCAGGTCCACCATCTGCAGGGCCAGCTCGGCCTGCACCGGCCGCCCCCGATAGTCGGAGACCTCCACGGTGAACGTCGCCTCTTCCCGGGGCTGGTAAGGGCCGTCGCGGTCCGGCGTGATGGTCACCTGCAGCTCGTGCTGCTCCGGCGAGACGGGCAGCATGACATAACCTACGCGAAAGCCGGAATCCTGGGCATCGTCGTCCATACCACGCACCAGGATCACCGACACAAAGACGTTGGGGGCATACTCGGGCCGGATCGGCAGCCGCAGCATGTCGCTATTCGTGTGCAACTCGATGATATGATGGGACAGGATGCTGCCCCGCTCGATGGTCAACAGGGCCGTGACCGGGCCCTCAAAGGGGGAGGGGATCAGGATCAGGGCCGAGTCGCCGGGGGCATAGCTCTTTTGGTCGGGCACGAGTTCGATGCGGCTGTTGTTCTCCTGGCCCCAATTGACAAAGCCCGTGGCGCTGACCCACACGTACAGGCTGCTGCGCACGATGTTGCCGGCCTCGTCCTCGGCGGTCGCCAGCACCTTGTAGCTGCCGCCCTCGGCCGGGCGAAAGCTGAGCTCGCCCAGGCCGCGCAGATCGGTGATCACCGTGTCGGTGTGCACCGCCGTGCTGCGCACCTGGTTCTCCCAGTAGTAGTTGCCGTCCGAGCCGCGCTGCTGCACGCTGTACCATTCCTGGCGGGCCACGACGATATCGACGCGCTGGCGCGTGGCCAGCTCGCCCTGGGCGTCCAGGCTCAGCACGCCGATGCTCATGGGCTCGTCAACGGCACCCACATAGCTCTCGGCGGTCAGCCCCACATACAGATCGCCCTTGTGCACGATCACCGACGTGCGGCCGGTGACCTCCTGGTTGTTCACATCGACCACCGAGGTCTCGACGAGAAAGCGTCGGCTCTGGTAGCCCTGCAGCTCGGTGGGGACGCTGATGACCAGGCGCCCCTCGGCGTCGGTGCGGCCGCGCTCTTCGGTGAGCAGGCCCATATCCAGGGTGCGCGCCTCGCGATCGTCATAGTCCTCGTCGGCAAAGCTATAGTAGCCCGGCCCGTCGTAGCGATCGAAAAAGTAGGGCTCGCCAAAGACGCGCACGAGCACGTCGGCCTCGGACACGGGCCCGCCAAAGTAGAACTCGGCGGCGACATCCACCTCCAGCGGTTCACCGGAGATGATCTCTCGGTCGGTTGTCACCGTTACCTGGAACTCGGGCCGGCGGTACTCGGCCACCTGAAAGGCCGTCTCCCAATACTCGTCGGCGTACCGGAACAGGAGGACGTGGTGTCCCAGAGGCGCATCCTCACCCAACAGGATCTGGCCATCCAGGGCGCCCAGGTCGCTGAGGTCGATCTGCTCTTGCCATACCTCGCGGCCAAAGCTGTCGATCAGCGCCACGCGGACGGGCGCGTCGGTCGAGGGCATGCCAAACGCCATGTCGTAATCGGTACGCAGCCATCCCTTGAAGTAGACGGTCTGCCCCGGCCGGTAGATGCGGCGCTCGGTGTAAAAGTAGCCGCTGTACGCACGCGTCTCCCACGCTACGGGCAGACTATACGACCAGGGCTGGATGCCCTCGCTCCACTGGTTGGCGGCCACGCCAATGTCGTCGCCATCATAGGCGATGGCGATGAGGCTCTCCCAGCGGGGCTGCTCGGGCGGCGACAGCTCCAGCAACCCGTCCGCATCGGTGCGCCCGCGATCCACTTCGTGACCTGTGGCCCCATACAGGAGCACGTCCACGTCAGCCATCGGTTGCCCATTCCGCAGATCCGTGACCCAGACCAGGGCCTGTTCCGGCGCCGACTTGAGGGTCACGTTCATCGGCGTCACGACCAGGACATGGTGCTCGGCGCGGCGCACCTCGGGCGCGCTGGCCCGCAGCACATAGATGCCCGAGGGCAGGGGCTCCCGGCGGTCAGGGGCCAGGCGCGTGGCCAGTCTTTGGCTCTGGTTCAACGCGCCTTGGAGGCGCTCGGACCAGGTCGCGATTCGGTCCTGCGGGCGCGGTCGGTAGCGCTCCCAGTCGGGCCAGCCACCGTCTCGGGTCAGGGTCACCAGCTCGGCGGGCGTCAGGGTGTAGAGCTCTAAATCCGCCTGAGCGATGTTCACGTGGCGCACGGTGAGGCTGGTGTCGGTATGGGCGTTATAGACGCCCACCGGCCCCTGGGTCACAAGGCTGAGGGAGGGCTCCAGGGGGCGCGTCTCGAACCGCCAGACAAAGTCGGCGGGCAGCGGCTCGCCAAAGCGGTCCAACGCCCCTGCCGATAGGGTAACGGTGTATTGGGTAGACGGCGCCAGGGCGGCATTGATCCAGAGCTGGGTGTCATCGTTCTGCCAGAACAGGTACACCTGCACGGTAGGCGAGATGTTCAGGGCCTCCTCGACGCTGGCCCGGTCCATGGGCGCGCTCAAGCTGATCTGCAGCGATTCCCACCTGCTCACGTCCGTGGCATCCTGTACGGGCCGGGTGCGAGCCACAGTCGGCAGGGGCGCCACGCGAAACTGCCACACCTCTTGCTGGGGGATCTCGGCGTCGCCCTGTTCGGCCTGGGCCCCGGCCTCCAGCAGGATGGCGTACTCGGCGCCCCGGGCCAGCGGCTCGCTCGGCGCAAAGCGCAGGGTGGCCTCGTCCCAGGAAATGCGACCCGCGACCTCGTCGCCCGCATCGGTCCGCAGGACAAAGCGCTCTCGCACCGAGATGC
>SKRJ01000159.1 GCA_007118555.1 Anaerolineae bacterium
AGCGGAATGGCCACCCGCAGGCTCATTGTAACCCTATCCCCGTAACTGTCCATCTGATCAGCGACGGCCATGGTGCCCATCGATCTCTGTGCGAGTCCCTAGAGAACAGGGTGATGCCGTCTTGGCAACACCCTCTGTGCGAACCTCGATGCCGAACGCACTCTTTCGAGCCTCCGTTTTGAGTGCTCTTCGTGGGTTCAATCTCCATCCACTCCCGCTTTCTTGTGCCCTTTGTCGAGTCCTCTTGCGGTTTTCTGGGCGAGTTGCCCCACTAGGAGCCCGAGACCGCCACAGGCGACGCAATCGTGATGCTGTCAGCCCCGAGAACAGGATCCCCGCCGTTGATCTATCCGGTGGGGACTTGCTATCCCCGCGCAGGCTGACGCAACCGGCCACCGCTTCCACTCGAAGCAGAGCGCGCATTCGATAAGAGCTCTTGCCTCCCCTGCCAGGTTTGGGTAGAATTTCTTGTGCATTGCACCAGCAGTGCACCGTGCGTTTCCTGGAGCATCAGGCCGCGGGGGACTAGACGTGTCATCCATCACCTTTCCCGAAACCTTGCTGGATCGCACCATCGCCCGGCCGAGGCCCGCGTGGGTGACGGCGGGTTTGCTTCTCTTGTTGGTTTCATTGGCCTGGATCGCGGCCTACGCAGACGGCCAGCATGTGGGCTTTTTTCGAGACGGACACTGGCGCGGAACTCTGAACACGCCTGCTACGATCGGCTATATTCTGATCATAGCGCCATGGATTATCGGAGAGGAACAGCGGGCGCTCGGGCGCTTTCGATCGGTAGTGATGCTCGATGACGAGTCACTGGCGCAGTTGATCGAGCGCGAGTACAACGCACCACTGTGGCAGGAGATGCTGGCCCTGGCCATCGGCGCGGCGGTTGGCCTGGTGCCGGCTCTGCTGACAGGCCGTGGCGATGTTTCGCCCTGGCTTTGGAGGTATCAGGTGGCAACCTCCACCGTGGCGCTGGCGCTCTTGGCGTGGGTGATTCAGGGCAGCTTGGTCAGTGCGCGGACGACCTCGACACTCATGCAGCAACCTCTGCAGATCGACCTCTTTGACCTGGCGCCATTCGAGGCCATGGGTCGCGTGAGTTTGATCTTGGCGCTATCTTTCATGGGCGGCAGTGCCCTGGTGACGCTGTTCGTGGTTGGGCAGCCCGGGCTGGCCGCTGGTACGCTGTACTGGCTCAGCGTCTTTTTCATGGTACTCGTATCCCTGGTTGTCTTTTTCCTGAGCATGCGTTCGACGCACCATGTGCTGGCCGTCGCCAAGGCTCGAGCGCTGGCCGATGTACGCGGCAGAATCCCCGAGGCCTATCGACGATTCACGTCTCACGCGCCCGAGTCAGAGGGCTCGATGGACGCATCCTCCTGGTTGCGCGCCTTGCTGGCCTATGAGCAACGCATCGAGGCTGCCAGAACCTGGCCCTACAACACCGGAATGCTCCGCACTCTGCTGCTCTCGGTGCTGATTCCCATTGGAACGGCACTTCTCAGACATGTCATCGGCTGAGGCTTTGCTCCTTTGCCTCACCCGAGGCACGCGCAGAGGGCGGCCGAGGGAGTGCTTCATGGGTAAAGTGTGGTCCAGCAACCCTCCCGTTTGGGGCAGGCGGGAGCTCCTCTTCTGCCCGGTTTGGATTGCCAGAGCCCGCTCGACAGCTTTGCGCAACTGCTGTGTCGCCCCGTACGGCATGCCTGTACGCGCTGACTGTGATGTTTGGATTCGCATGGTCTAGCCGTCGGCTCGCCTCGGACATAAGGATCCCCGGCCAAGAACAGGCTGGCATGTAGGTAGCAAACAGGCGAACCCTGAGACGGCACGAATGCCAGTTGGGTAAAGCTCCTGTCTTGGATATGGTCATCATGTGCTTGAACAGACTCCGTTGCTATATATCCTTGGTGGGGCCAGCTCCCCATCATCTCCGCCTCTAGCTCGCTGACGCTGCCACCTCTACTACACAGGTCATACACACAAGCTCGAGCAAAAAGCCCGCTCCTTTCCGCATAGCTTGGCTTGTATAGCGCTTCTGGTACACTTGCGGATGCGCAAAAGAGGTCGCCGCCGCTCATGCTGTCCGGGGCGAGCGAACACCTCGCAAGTCGACAAGCTGCTGCCTACAGGCGACCCTGTCTGCGAGAGCTTGCCAAAGGAGACTGCGCCATGAGGACGAACGTCGTATGCTGGCTCCTGCTACTGGGGGTGTTGATGGGGCTGAGAATACCAATGTCCGCCAACGGTACCGGCCTTTGGGAACCTGCCCGCCATGCTGCTGCCCGGACAAGGGCCCCTGACCTGCACCCAGCCCATGTGGTGGCGTATCTGGTGGAACAGCGTCAGGTGGGAGATGTGACCGAGTACCGATTCTGGGCGGATGAGCACCATTTCATGACGCTGGTCGATGAACAGGGTACGCTCAATCTGCGGCCGCGTCCTGGCCGTGACATCAATGGCTGGGGCTCTTCTTGGTACGCGCAGCCGTTTCTTCCCGGGGCTGAGATGGGCCACACGGTCATTGACCTTGTCCAGGCGACGGCCGGTGGCATCCAGGTCATTGCCTCGGGCAGCGTCTCTCGAGGTGCGAGCTCGACCTATGGCACGTGGGATGTGAGCCTCTTTGTTGCCTATGATCCCACAGAGAGGGTCATCACCGGCACAGGAACCTACACCATCGCGCTGCCGTCGCCTCTGGACGCCACCACAGGCGACCTCAATCTGTACCGCATCGCCAGCAACTACCTGCACAATGTGCCCTTGCTCCACGGCGATATGGGCGATACCGGAGATATGGCCGTGGCCCGGGTCGGCGGCCAGGGTATGGGCTTGACCTGGCTACCGCCACAGAGCCCGGCGCACTTTCCCACGGACCGGTCCCCCTGGCTCTCGATCGACGTTGTGGGCGCCTACAATGTGGTCGACACGGCAGCGCAGGGGTACGCGCGCATCGAGCCGGCGATCAAACCGAGCCTGCAGGTGACCCTCACGGCGCACCACCCCGAGGTCGAGATGATGTTTGGCGCCCTCTATGACACGAGTGTGGGCCAGGACTTTTGGGAGGACAATATCGGGATCACGCCGCTCATCCCGCACGCCTCGGATGCTACCCTACTCGCCTTTGACGTCGGCTTCGAGTCGCGGGCCATTGAGCACCACCTCATGTTGCCCATGGTCACCCGGCCCAGCGCCCAAGATGGTCGTCAGGAGTTGCATTGTGGCCTGCCCAGATCCACGACTCCTTAGGGCATGGGCCCCGTCCCAATAGGATATCGTGACGCGTTGCCCGCCCCATGGCCCTCGTGCTATACTATGGCCTGTCCAGAGCATTGGAGGAGGTGCCATGCCGTGTCTTGAACTGTATCTCCTGGGATCCCCGCGCATCGAGATCGATGGCGCGCCGATCAAGGCGGACACGCGCAAAGCGCTGGCCCTGGTAGCATGGCTCGCGCTCACCCCCGGCACCCGGCAGCGCGCCGCCGCGGTGGACCTCCTCTGGCCCAATTACGCCCCCTCACGCGGTCGCGCCAACCTTCGCCGCACCCTGTACGCCCTTCGGCGGGCCATCGGCCCTGATTGGTTTGTGGCGGATCATGGCACCATCGCTCTCTCTGACGACAGCGATGTCTGGGTGGACGTAGCCGAGTTTCGCGAGCTCCTGGGTGGCTGCGGGCGCAATGGGCATCGTACGACCGAGCTGTGTGGTCTCTGTGCCAAGGCCCATGCCCGGGCGGTCAGGCTCTATCGCGGTGACCTGATGGCCGGATTCGGCATACGGGATAGCCAGGAGTTTGACGAATGGCACCGCTCCGAAGGCGAGAATCTGCGTCTGGAGATGATTGGAGCCCTGCAAAAGCTGGTTCGCTGGCACAGCGCCAGGGGGGTGGTCGATCTTGCGCTGTCGCATGCCCGGCGCTGGCTGAGTCTAGATCCTCTGAATGAGCGAGCCCATCGGCAGCTCATGCGGCTCTATGCGGCCCAGGGCCATCGCGCGGCAGCCCTGCACCAGTACCGGCATTGTGTCCATCTGCTGCGGGACGAGTTGGGCATCACACCCGAGCAACGGACGAGGGCGCTTCATCACTCTATCGTGGAGGGTGAGCGCATAGCCCTGGTAGCGCGCCCATAGGGCACGCGGCTGCAACGCATGCGCTTCCTGGATCCAGTCCAGGAAGGGCGATGTCTACAGAGGATATGCTCTGCCTGGCTCTTGAGACGCCCATGGCGCCCCCGGGTACTCAGCGGCATTCCCCGCTCATGTCAAAGCTCCAGCTATCGGGCGCGGTCTCATTGTAATCCGTAGAGATATGGGCGCCACACAGCACCCAACACCTCCAGCGACTCTCTCCCCACCACCTGCTATCCCAGCGCAGCCAACTGTTCGGATCACATAGCCCCAGCCCGCCTGCAACCCAAAAATCGCCTGCAAAGGCATAGGGCCTGGTGCCATCGTCATGCCCGGGGGCATAGATCTGGAGCGTCAGGTCGCCTCGGGCCGATACGACGCACAACAGTCGTCCGGTCACGAACCCTCGGAGCTGGCCACCCCATGCGGCCTCGTTGCCATCCATAGCAGCAAAGTAGTAGCCAGCCACTTCGCCGCCGGCGGTGAGGCGCGCCATGCAGCCCGACTCGTAGATCGGAAAGTCGCCATACACACGCACATAGCCGCCGATGAGCAGATCTCCAGCGCCGGTCTCGCCCAGTCTGTCCAGAAGATCGGCAAAGCCCATCGCACGCAGCACGATGCTATCACTGTAGATGGTGCCTACCAGGAGCGAGCCACCCACGACGAACCCGCCTCCGGAATCCGAGCCGAACCGTCCATCGCCCAGGGCTCCCAGGTAAAAGAACGGGCCGTCATTGAACTGACCGACGCCGAACACCGCGCCCAGGTAGGCGAACTCGACCCCGCTCTTTTCCAGATCATAGATCGCGAGGCCGCCCTCCAACCGGGGATTCTCCTCGATCGCGATCAGGAGCGCAAAGTCGACCTCCAGCGTGTTCTCAAGGAGATTCGTCTCCACCCCGTTACCCACCAGCGCATACTCACCGTCGCGGGTGATACGGAACGTGAGGCGTTTGGCGGCGATAAACGGGTCTTGCTCCTCTTCCTCGTCCTCCATGATAATGGCTTGTGCCCACGCCGCATCCGCAGCCCTGCCATCCACCGATAGGACCTGGCGCTCCGGATAGGACGTGACGTCCTCCAGATCGGGCTCCCAGGTGACTCGCATCTTGACCGACAGGTCAAACTGCTCCAACTCCCAATCCAGCGTATCGCCATCGTTGATCACAGGTACAAAGGCGGCCTGCCCACGTAGCTCCCGCATATCCACACCCCGGCTCCTCAACACGCCGCGGGTCTCACCGCCCCTGGGCCTGTTGATGTCGACCGGGTCGTCTTCACTGCCCACCGGTGGGGTGATATATCGATCCACCGCTTGCGACACATCCTCAGGGCCGCCCACTTGCGCCCAGATCGCCTCGGTGAGGTCGAGATACCCCTCAATGTCCCGGCTCCCGAGGGCCTCGTTCCGGTCCAGGAGGGGTATCCATACCTCCTCGGCGGTCTCTCGCAGGCCCTCGTTGAACTCGCCCGGCATGGAGCTCTCTGTCGAATCCACCAGCGCCCACAGCATCGCCGGCATCGAAGATAGCCCCACGAAAACGTTCGTCTCCTCGGGTTCGATGAGCACCGACCAATCCATGCCAAAGAACTCGTGGGCAAGAGGTATGAACCGAATGTCCAGCAGGGTGATCTGATCCCAGGCCATAAAGCGCCCTGCATGTTCGTCGGTGGCATGGACATAGAGCAGATCAAAGCGAAAGCCCAGGCCCGCCACAGAGGTCCAGCCCCGCTCGACGGTGGGGCGTGCGGTGAACCCTACAAAGCTCCCCTCGGCGGGGAACTGCAGGCTGGGCCGGTTCCCGTCCTCATCCCGCAATATGCCAAAGAACGGGGTGATCCACGACCCCTCCAGGGCGATGAACCCGTCGGGATCCGCGGGGGCGTCACCCAGGGTTGCGTCGGCGTCCCAGGTGGGTTGCTCCGGGTTCTGCGGATGCCAGGCGCTCAGACGCACCTCCTCCAGCAAAAAGTGGAACCCGTCAAAGGTATAGTTTGTCTCCTGCGAGAGGACGTTGGCCTCGTCAAAGCGGCCGGCAGGGGTAAAGCTGGCGTCCAAGGGGATCCCACTTCCCTGAGGCGATCCGGCCAACTCCAGGTGCGTGATATCCAGCGCGCCTCGGATCCAGAGTGTCCTTTGCTGCGCGCCTGTGGGGCGAAACTGGACGGCCTCTGGGTAGAGATCGGTCTCCCAGTAGGCGAGGGTCAAAGGCGAGCCATCACGAGACACCATCCCGCCCTCGACACAGGCCGTGTTCGGGTTGATCCGTATACCGATCAATGGCACCCGTACATCGGCCGGATAGGGGAGATCCAGATCCCCCGCGACATCCGAGTCAAAGATAAAGTTGTCGCAAAAGGCGAGCCGCATCGCATGGATCTCGGTCTTGTAGCCATAGATTTCGCTCGTCACGCCCTGTCCCGGCAGGATATTGGCCGTTATGCTGTCCGAGACCCCGCCGTAACGCAGGTAGATGTCCATCTCGACGCCCCCCGGGAACTGGATTGGCTCTCCGTCGCCGCAGATGTACCACTCGAAATCGGCGGTCTCACCCGGCCCTGTGATAAAGTTGATGCCGGGCTGCAGGCGCCTGTCTTCGGGATGGTCGTCGAGCAGGTCCACCCAGGGCAGACCCGTCTGGATCGGGGGCAGGTAGAGGTCGTACTCTTTTTCTCTGAGCACAAAGCCCCCATGGGCCCAGACGAGATCGTCTCTGGCGATGATCGATCCGTAGACCGCCCCATTCTGCCCGATGCTCAGCTTGTCAAACTCCGCGACAAAGGCCCCACTGGGCGTTGGCGCCGGCAGGTCGGTGCGCCGCAGGGGCACCACGCCCTGAAAATAGTCCAGGCCGACTTCGCCCGCTCCCAAAGCGCCTCCTGCGATGCGCGAGTACTTGAGGTTGAACGCCGCCCCATCCGCGGAAAGATAGACAGCGTAGGGGACTGCCGTTGCGTACTCGATGCCGTCAGCGGTGCTGAACTCACCGTGCATGCCTCCCGGCTCGATAGCGACCTTGTCTCTGCTGGTGTAGATGGCGCGCAGGTAACCGTCGCCTGCGTCCGCCGCCTTGCCCTGGGGGCGCTGGCCGCTGTAGCGCTCGTCATACTGGGTGCATGCGCCGCTCAGGGTTACCTGCTGGGGCGTGAAGAGCACGGCGCCGGTCGGCACCACACGCAGCGGCAACGGGTTGGTCTGAAAGTAGAAATCGGGTGTCTCGACGTTGCAGCTTCCGTTGATATCAAGCTGCCCGCTAAAGGTCAGGTCCGGAGAGGCCGGGAACCAGGCCTGGAAGGGGTGCGAAATGTTCCCCTTATCGTGGACGACAATGTCCGTAGGTAGCACCAGCCGGAACAGGCCCTCGGCGCCCTTTTCGTCCACCTCGAGCGCCATGACATGGTATGTGAACCCGCCCGGGTAGTCTACCCGTATCGGCGAGGGTATAGGTACCTCCACCGAGCCTTCGGTCACCAGGCCCCAGTTGGGGTGGCCGGGCCAGGGCTCGGCGCTGATGCAGGTAAAGGGTACTGTCAGGTGGTGCTCTCCCCATTCCTTGTCGCCCAACTGCATGGTGCCTTCACCGGTCAGGCATTCCCAGGTGGACTTTTCGTCGTAGCTGTCAACAGCGACGTGGATGGTAAACTGGTTGCCGAATCGCAGATGCTGGGGCAACTGCGCTTCCGGTGCGGGCTGTTCGGTCAACTCGATATCCCCGATCGTGAGCCACTCTGCGTCGGCCCAAAGATTCGCCAGCGCAGGCCCCTCGCTTAGCGAGCCGCCGCTGGCGTCCAGGCCTCGCGCCGTGCCATCTCCTGCCCCCGTGCTCAGCTCGTCCGCAGAGGCCGACCAGGGCTCGGAACGGGAGATGACCTCGCCGGTGTGCCAGTCGAGCTGCAGGACGACGTACCAAAAGTGCTTGTCCCAGGCATCGGTGTCGACATATGAGGACTGGGTCAGGGGCGGCGTCAGTTGCGCATAGGGCCCCTCTGCATGCCAGCCACGAAACACGACGAACCGGGCGAACTCGCCTGCCGGGCTGCCCACCCACACCAGGTGTGTGCCTGCCTCGGCATAGTGCGAACTCGCATCCCACGTCACTGTGCCCAGCGGCCGCGTGCAACAGTCCAGGGCCTCGACGGCCTTGTACAGATAGGGATCCGACTCGATCTCGACCTCATCGCCATGCTGGCGGCTCTCGGGACGATACACCGCGACGGTATAGGTATAGACGACGCTGGCCTCCACCGCCGGATCGGCCCAGTAGCGTGTGGTTGTCTCAAGGGTGCTCTCATCAGCGATTCGCGCGGGCTCCTGCTCGCCATAGGCCTGCCGATAGACGCGGAACCCGGTCACCCCGGGGGTTGTCTCGGCGGTCCATTCGATCAGGGCCGCCAGGTCCTGATGCTTGTCCGAAGTGATGATCGTTGTGATGACCGGCGCGGGCGGCGGTGGCGATGACTCGGGACCCCAGTAGATCGGTTGCGGGGCGGAAAAGTCAGACCGGTTGCCGCTGGCGTCCACAGCCTGGAAGGTGCACTCGGCCCGAGAGCGCGCCTTGGGGGAGAACTCGTCGTCCGGATTCATGTGGGTAACATTGCCGTCTGCGTCGATCACCCGCCACAGCTTGGTGGGACCCCCGTCGACCGAGCAGTACACGAGGATTTCGACGGTGTCGCCGTCGTGCTCGATCACGAACCAGGCATCCGCTTCTGCTTCCTGTGTCCAGACCTGCGGTGTCGAGGGCGGTACGCGGTCGCGCAGCGTGGCCGGGACCGGTTGCG
>SKRJ01000285.1 GCA_007118555.1 Anaerolineae bacterium
CTATACCGGCAAGTGGCACGTCAGCGTCGAGGAGTCGCCGCGTGACCGGGGCTGGACCGAACACTTTGTCTCGGCGGGGGCCGGGACCATGCACGGCGTCGCGTGGGAGCACTATCGCCAATTGGCCGAGCAGCCCGAGCCCGCCGAGCGCGGCGAGGGCGAGATTCTGCGCCCCGGGTATGGCACGTTCCGGCTGTACGGCACCCAGGACGCGGATCCCCACTCCCACGACGAGGTCGTGGTGCAGGAGGCGGTGGCGGCCCTCGGCGAGCTGGGCGAGAGCGAGGGTCCCTGGTGCCTGTACGTGGGCCTGATCGGGCCCCACGACCCCTACCTCGTGCCACAAGAGGACCTGGACCGTTACGACCTCGAGGACGTCCCCCTGCCCGCCAGCTATGCCGACGAGATGGCCGACAAGCCGGGGATCTATCAGCGCATGCGCGAGATGCGCTTTGGGCAGCTCAGCGAGCGCGAGGTGCGCGAGGCGATCCGCCACTTTTGGGCCTATTGCAGCTACCTGGACGATCTGACGGGGCGCGTGCTGGCGGCGCTGGAGGCCACCGGCCAGGCCGATGACACCCTGGTGCTCTATTGCGCCGACCACGGCGACTATGCGGGCGAGCACGGCCTGTTCGCCAAGGGCATCCCCTGCTTTCGCGGCGCCTATCATGTGCCCGCCATCGTACGTTGGCCCGCCGGCATCCAGGCGCCGGGCCGCCAGGTGGACGCCCTGGTCTCCCTGGCCGATTTTGGTCCCACGTTCCTCGAGGCCGCCGGCATCGAGCCCGCCTATCGCATGACGGGCCAGAGCCTGCTGCCCTTTATACGCGACGTACCACCGGTCGACTGGCGCACGGCCATCCACACCCAGTGCAACGGCGTCGAGCTGTACTATACCCAGCGTTCGGTGATGACCCACGAGTTCAAGTATGTGTTCAACGGATTCGACCGCGACGAGCTGTATGACCTGCGTACAGACCCCGACGAGATGCGCAACCTGTCCGACGACCCCGCCTATGAGACGGTCAAGCGGGAGCTGTGCGGCCAGATGTGGGCCTTTGCCGCGGCCGAGGGCGATACGGCCATAAACCCGTACATCACCGTCGGCCTGGCCCCCTATGGCCCCGCCGAAGCCTTTCGCACGCCGAGCTAGCCCATGAGCAAGCGTCTGGTCGGACCTGCCCATCGCGACACGGTGCGCACACCGCTGGACGCCGTCCGTGATGGTTTTCGCTTTGGCAACCGATTCGTGCTATCGTTGCGCTGGCCCGTCGGGCATCGCGTCCTGCGGATCGCCTATGGCCTGTGCGGGGGCATGTGCCTGGCAGCGGTGGACTATAAGCGGGGCGACGTACCGCTGCCGGCTCTCACGGCTCCTCCGGCGTGGGGCTCGCCCCTGCACCGCTATCTGTTGCGGCGGCAGTGGGATAGCTGGCGCTGGATGGGCGTGCCACTGCGCACCCTGTTCTGGATGCTGCTCAGCCGCCGGCAGCTCACGCGCCGCACCCTCGAGGGCGAACTACCCCGTATACTGGCCGCCCTGGAGAAGGGCACGCCCCAGGTGCTGTTGCTGTTGCGGGCCAAGGGCGGTGATCCCACCGAGAACCATCAGGTGGTGGCCATCGGTTACGAGCGCCCGGCAGAGAGCGAGCTCTTGACCCTGTTCCTGTACGACCCGAACCACCCCGGGCGCGAGGTCGAGCTGTGGGTGGATACCAGCGGCACCACAAGCCCCCCCATGCACCAGTCTACGGGCGAGGCGCTACGGGGCTTTTATCGGATCGGCTATCGCCCGCGCACGCCCCGCGTGTCAGACGTATAGCCGGTATCAACCAGCATTGGAGAGGAGCCATACATGACAACCGGGCGAGTTTTCGAGGCAGAGCTGCTGCGCTTTACCCAAGAGGTGTTTACCGCCGTAGGCGTGCCGCCAGAGCATGCCGCCACCGTGGCCGAGAATCTCGTGCAGGGTGAAGTACACGGCATGGGCAGCCACGGCGTGTCGCGCCTGCTGGAGGTGTATGCCGAGCGCTTTGAGGGCGGCGGCGTCAACCCCAACCCGCAGATCGAGGTCGTCCAACGCGACCGGGGCTGCGCCCTGATCGATGGCGACAATGGGCCGGGCGCCGTCGTGGGCCGCGCGGCCATGGAGCTGGCCATCGAGCTGGCCCGCGAGTACGGCTCGGGCTGGGTGGGGGTGCGCAACAGCAACCACTATGGCGCCGCCTTTTTGTTCGCGCGTATGGCCATGGCCCATGACATGATCGGCTTTTGCACCACCAACACAGTCCCCCAGATGGCGCCCCTGGGCGGCCGTGACAGGCTGTTGGGCACCAATCCGCTCTGCGTCGCCGTACCGGGGGGCGAGCGTGGCCCCATCATCCTGGATATGGCCACCACCCAGACCGCCCGTGGCAAGGTACAGGTGGCGGCGTTGGAGAACAAGCCCATTCCTCTGGGCTGGGGCGTGGACAAGGACGATCAACCGACCACCGACCCGAATCAGGTGGCGCGGCTGCTGCCTCTGGGCGGCGCCAAGGGCTATGGCCTGGCCGTGGTGCTCGAGATCCTGAGCGCCGTCCTTTCCGGCGCCATGGTGGGCAACCAGGTCGGCCTCATGTTCAACGCGCCGAACACATCACAGAGCCTGGGCCACTTTGTGGGGGCGATGGACCTCTCGGCCTTTGGCGACGTAAGCGCCTTTTACCAGCGCATGGACGATCTGATCGCCTATCTCAAGGCCAGCGATCGCGAGTCCCACGTGCAAGAGATCCTGGTGCCGGGCGAGCCCGAGGCGCGGGCCGCCGAGGCCAACCGACGCCAGGGCATCCCCTTTTCCGAGGACATTCTGCGGGTCATGCGGCGCGTCGCCGAGCGCTATGACGTGACCCCTCTCGAGGTGCAGTAGAGCCAGGGACCGCAAAAAAAGAGGCGCAGCCTTGTGCTGCGCCTCTTGTCGTATCTACGTACGTAACTAGTGGGTCTCGGTGACTTTGTTCAGGCCCCGGGGCCGATCGGGGTCCAGGCCGCGGGCCAACGCCAGATGGTAGCCCAGCAACTGGCCCGGCACCACCGCCGAAATGGGCGAGAGCCACTCGGGCAGCGCCACCGGCAACCGCAGCGGCAGCGACGCGCGCTCCGCCAACGCGGCGTCATCGCTGATGATGAGCAGCTCGGCCTCGCGAGCCTCCAACTCGTCCACCAGCTCGACGAGCACCGGCTGAGCCACCCCCGTCGGGGCCACCACCAGCACCGGATAGCCACGCCGCACCACGGCAATGGGCCCGTGCATGAAATCCGCCGCCGAGTAGGGCATCGTGCTGGTATAGGTCAGCTCCTTGAGCTTGAGGGCGATCTCTAGGGCCGTGGCATAGTTGTACCCCCGCGAGATGAGGGCGCACTGCTCCATGTAATGGTAGCGCTCGGCCCGCGCCGCAATGACGTCTTCCAGCGTCAGGGCGGCTGCCACGGCCTGGGGGACCTGGCGCAACGCCTCGTGCATTGCGTCGTCCTGGGCCAGGGTGGCGGACAAGAGCGCCAGGGCCAGCAGCTCGGTGGTATAGCTCTTGGTGGCGGCCACGCTGCGCTCTTCTCCGGCGCCCAGAGCGATACGATGCTCGGCGATCTGGCCCATGCGCGAGTCCGCGGCGTTGGTGATGGCCGCCGTCAGCATCCCCTGGTCGCGCCCATCCTCCATCACCGCGACGATATCGGGCGACATGCCGCTCTGTGAGATGCCCAGCACCAGCGTATTGTGCAGCCGCGGGGGCGACTGGTACAGGGTGTACATAGAAGGGGCGGCCAGATCGACGGGAAGGCCGTTCATCATGCCCAGGAGATACCTGGCATAGGTGCCCGCGTTGCCCGAGGTGCCTCGGGCGGCGATGAGTACGCGCTCGATCTGCCGCTCACGCATGGCCTGGGCCAGCCCCTCGATGGCGTCGTTTTCTCGGTCCAGCATGGCCTGTAGAACCGCGGGCTGCTCGTGGATCTCGTGCTGCAGGTATTCTTCCGACATCGTACTCCCTTCTACAGAACAGAGGGGGCAACCACAGTGGGCCGCCCCCATGCGAATCTCGGTTGTGGACCTCAGGCCGAAGCGGCAGCCCGCTCTGTATCCCAGGGCTGCTCCTCTTCGCGGAGATAGGCATCGATATCGTTGGCCGCCACCCGACCGGCGCCCATGGCGCTGATCACCGTGGCCGAGCCGGTGACAATGTCGCCGCCGGCCCACACTCGTTCCAGAGTGGTGCGGCCCGTGTCCGTATCGGCGACCACCGTGCCCCGGCGCGAGCGCTCCAGCCCCTCGGCATCGGAAAAGACCAGAGGGTTGGGCCGCGTGCCCAGAGCCATGATCACCGTGTCCATCTCCATCTCGAACTCGGAGCCCTTGATGGGGATGGGCCTGCGGCGCCCGGACTCGTCGGGCTCGCCCAGCTCCATGCGAATGCAGCGCAGACCAGAGACCGTGCCGTTCTCATCCCCCAGCACCTCGATGGGGTTGGTGAGAAAGTCGAAAATGATGCCCTCTTCCTCGGCATGCTCGACCTCCTCATGGCGGGCCGGCACCTCGTCGCGCGAGCGCCGGTACACGATGTGCACCTCATCGGCGCCCAGACGCAGCGAGCTGCGGGCCGCATCCATGGCGACGTTCCCCGCGCCCACCACAGCCACCTTGGAGCCTACGCGCACCGGCGTATCCCACTCGGGGAAACGAAAAGCCTTCATGAGATTGACCCGGGTCAGCAGCTCGTTGGCGCTGTATACGCCGTTGAGGTTCTCGCCGGGGATGTTCATCATGATCGGCAGCCCGGCGCCGGTCCCCAGGAACACGGCGTCGTACTTTTCCTGGAGCTCGCTCAGGGTGTACAGCTTGCCGATGACGACATTGTAGCGAATCTCGACGCCCAGCTTTTCCAGATAGTTGATCTCGGCGGCTACCACGGCCTTGGGCAGGCGGAACTCGGGGATGCCGTATACGAGGACACCGCCGGGCTCGTGCAGGGCCTCGAGAATCTCGACCCGGTAGCCCATCTTGGCCAGATCGCCGGCCGCGGTGAGGCTGGCGGGCCCCGAGCCGATCACGGCCACGCGTTCCTCGCGCTTTGGCGCGGCCTCGGGCTCGCGCACGCCCTGCTGCTGCTCCCAATCGGCGACAAAGCGCTCGAGCCGGCCGATGGCCACAGGCTCGCCGCGCAGGCCGACGATGCACTCGGCCTCGCACTGGGATTCCTGCGGGCACACCCGGCCACAGATGGCGGGCAGGCTGTTCTTGTCCTTGAGCATCTCGACCGCCTCCCACATGTCGCCATCCCGCAGCGCCTTGATAAACTCGGGGATGCGCACCTGGACGGGGCAGCCGTCGACGCAGCGGGGATTGCGGCATTGGAGGCAGCGCATGGCCTCGTCAATGGCCATCTCTATCGTATAGCCCTGGGCCACCTCGTCAAAGTTGTGGCGCCGTTCCTCGGGCGGCTGGGCGGGCATGGGCTGTCGGGGAATCTGATTCGGCTTGCGATTGGTCATGATCGGCTGGTCTCCTGCGACTCGGCCTGCTGCGACGATTGCTGGAAAAGCTCCAGCGCTCGCTGCTCCTCTTCCACATAGTATCGCTGACGGCTGAGCAAGAGGTCCCAATCCACCTGATGCCCATCAAACTCGGGGCCATCCACACAGGCGAAAAAAGTGCGCCCGCCCACCACCACGCGGCAGGCGCCGCACATGCCGGTGCCGTCCACCATGATCGAGTTCAGGCTCACGATCGTCTCTACGCCATAGGGCTTGGTGGTGAGCGTCACAAACTTCATCATGATGGCCGGGCCAATACCCCACACGCGGTCGATCTCGCGCGATTCGAGGAGCTCCTTGAGGGGCTCGGTCACCAAAGCCTTGCGGGCATAGCTGCCATCGTCGGTAACCACGATCAGCTCGTCAGTGACCTCGCGCATCTTGTCCTCCCAGAACAAGAGCTCGCCGCTGCGCGCCCCGATAATGGCAATGACATGGTTACCGGCCTCGCGAAGCGTCCTGCAGATGGGATAGATGGGCGCGATGCCCAGGCCACCCCCCACGAGTACGACGGTGCCATCGGGCTCGATCTCGGTGGGGCGCCCTAGGGGGCCGGTAAAGCTGGCCAGGCTGTCGCCCACCTCCAGTGACTTTAGTCTCAGGGTCGAGCTTCCGATCTCCTGGGCCACAACGGTGATCGTTCCGGCCTCGCGATCATAGTCGGCGATGGTCAGGGGAATGCGCTCCCCCTGCTCATGCACCCGTAGCACAACGAACTGCCCGGCCTTGGCCTGGCGTGCGACCTCGGGCGCCTCGATGAGGTACTCGGTCGTAACAGGCGTGAGGGTCGTCTTGGCAAGAATACGGTACACGTGCGCCTCCTAGTGTACACATGGCAAGTTGACATATAATTATACCCGTGCAATGGGCTCCGTCAAAGCGGAATACACAGGCAGCTCATGGCGGATGGGCGTTCTCTTGTAGCGCTCTCTCGGGACAAGGCCAGAGAGGCCTGTATCAGACAGGCCGTCTCTGGCCTATATGCACCGTACGTGGTGCCTGCGTTTTTGGAGCTCGTCCGGTGGCTAGGCCATACCCACGATTTCGCGTACTGTGCCCAGCACCAGCAGCCCTAGCCGCAGGATCTGGGGTACGCCCATGTCCTGTGGCTCTTCTTCGGTGCCATCGGGTCCCTCAGCGGGCCGCACCCGCGCATAAAATAGTCCTATGAGAGCGCCGACAATGGCGCCCAGAGCAATGCCAATGATCATGTTGCGCATATTGGGATTCAAGCCGCACCTCCTGCGCCTCAGCCTCGCTTCCAGGCCCTCTGAAAACCACGCACCTTGGCCTGGTTGACCTGGATCCAGACAAACGGAGCCCGTATCTTGGCCATGATGCTTTCAAAACGGGCGAAAATCCGAATCTGTGTGGCATGCAGATCACGCAGACCCGACTTGACCTTGGGAAGGATGCCACCGAACCATCGGGTAATCACCCACATCAGGTAGAGCGGCAGGGCAAGGAGGATGATCCCCTCCAGGGCCAACAAGATGAGCGCCACGTCTCTTGCCGTAGCAACGACCTCGAAAAACACAATGCCCTCCTCTGACAAACGCCCGGATTCTACAGCAGCTCGGTCTGGTAATCAAGGAGCACGAGATCCAGGCGTTGCTTTTCTACCAAGTCAACCACGTTCTGCATCAGCCTCTGGACCACGGCCACGTCATTGGAGACGCAGGCCACCGCCAGGGTGGCCAACTGCCAGCTATCCAGATGATCCACTTCGGCCACCGAGACATTGTACCCCTGACGAATGCGCTGCACCACCGAGCGTACCACCTGGCGCTTGGCCTTGAGTGAGCCGCTCGCCGGGACTTGAAGCTCGATGGTCAACAGGCCGACTACCATATGTCTCCTGTGCTTGATGCCTTGTTCGCATTATAGCATAGCCGCGCACCGATGTTCATTCCTGTTCGATACGGAAGGTGGCGCGAATCTCGGTCTTGACGCTGGCCATGACGCCACAGTACTTTTCCTGGGAGAGCCTGATCGCCCTTTCCACCGCCTGTGGCGCGATCTCGCGTCCGCGCACCACATACTCGAGGGACGCCTTGACGAGGGGCCGCGGATAGTCCTCGCCGCGCTCTCCCACCACATTCACCTGCAGACCGGTGACATCCTGGCGCATCTTTTGCAGAATCATGATGACATCCATCGAGGAGCAGCCTGCCAGGGAGCACAGCAGCGCCTCAAACGGACGCACCCCCATGCCCATGCCGCCAAACTCTGGCGACCCATCCAGCATGAACTCGCTCTCCGATTCCAGCCCTTGGGCCTCGAACTGTAGCCCCTCCACCCAGTTGATCTGCGCGCGGTACTGTGCTCCTGCCATGATACTTCCTCATTCAGGGTAGATAGATACGGAAAAAAGCCTGGTAGGTCTTGACGGCACTCAAATAGTCGCCATTCCAGCCGCCGATGGCATAGATAAAGGTGCCGGCCCCCGTCTCGATGCGTGAGGCCCCCAGCGTACGCCACTCACCCACGATGGGGCTATCAAAAGTGGACCACACGTCGTTGGCCACATCGTAGCGTTCGTTCACGGAAAAGGGGTGCTCCCAGCCGCCCCCCAACACATAGAGATGCCCCAACACGGGCACCACCGCATGGCCGGCACGCCCTGCCCGCATGGGGGAATGGATGCGCCAGGGATCTTTTCCGCTGCGCGCCAGCTCAGGCTGGTAAGACTCGGTTGTGTGGTGCTCGGCATGCCCATCATAACCCCCGACGAGGTAGATGCGTCCATCGGCCAAGGCCGCGGCGGCAAAGCCTCGAGGCGAGGAGAGACGACCCTCCAGGCGCCAGGCCTCCTCCGTGGCATCGTAATAGTACACGGCGTCCAGATAGCCCTCGCCGTCCCAGCCGCCCATCAGATAGAATCCCTGCTCATAGGCCACGATGGCATAGGCGCACAGCGCTACCGGCAGCGACGGCCCTTGCGACCAGGTATCCTCCCGGGGGTCATAGATCTCGAGCCGGTCGAGGGGCCTGCCATCCTGCCCCAGACCACCGGGCACATAGACACGATCGCCCACCACAGCGGCGCCGATGTTGGCCGCCTGTGTGGGCTTGGGGCTACGGTGCTCCCAGACGTCCTTGGCCACATCGTACACCCGGACGGCATCGGTGAGCCCCTCGGGGCCGACGCCGCTGATCACAAAGATGAGGCCGTCATGCGTCGCCTGGGCGAAACGCCCGGCGGGACTGGGCATCTGGGCCCGGTCGCGCCAACGAGAGAGGGCCTCCTGGCCGCCGTTTGTCTGGCTGGGACCCGGCTGATCGAATAGGCGGGTGTCTCCCTGGGCCTGAGGGTCTGCAACGACGGGGCGAGGCCCGGGCCA
>SKRJ01000290.1 GCA_007118555.1 Anaerolineae bacterium
AAGCAGGAGCTGAATGGCGACGGCGTGCGGGATGGACTGCCCGAGCTCGAGTCGCTCCAGCGTCTGCTGGCCAAGTAGCAGGCGCGGAATGGCCGCGCCCACGGCCAAGGCCTTTAGGACGTGGGCGCTCCCTCACTTGCTGTCCTTTTGACTAGACGATCCCGAGCGAGGGAGTCATTGCCGGCGAACGGATCCAACCGCGCACTGCTGAGCGCGCGCCGCAGTTAGGATATTCGCACACGGGGCATCCCTCTTTTTCCTTGGATCGTTTCCGGGCGTGCTCCTTGGTAACCGGGGTCTTTTTACGTATACTCTAGCATAGCCGATCGCCAAGGAGTGATGGACCTGTGCAAGGAGGAATCTGCGCGCCGTGGATAGCCAGATGATCATCCTGCTGGGCATCCTGGGCGCTACCGTACTGGCCCTGGTACTGGATATGGTGCGGCTCGACATTGTGGCGTTGCTCTGCCTACTGGCCCTGGCCTGGACAGGCCTACTTACGCCTCAACAGGCGCTCTCGGGCTTTTCCAGCAACGCGGTAATGGCGATGGTCGCGGTAATGATCATGAGCGAGGGCGCGGCCCGCACCGGAATGATGGAGCGAGTAGCGCGATGGGTTGCCGGCATGGCCCAGCACGACAAGCGCGGGCTGGTGGGGCTCTCCTCGCTGACGGTGGGCGTACTCTCGGGCCTGGTGCAGAATGTGGGCGCGGCGGCGCTGTTTCTTCCCGCTCTGCTGGACATCTCGAGGCGCGAGCGGATCGCCGCCACCGAACTGATCATGCCGGTAGGATTTGCCGCCATCCTGGGCGGCACCCTGACGATGATCGGCTCGGGGCCGTTGATCGTCAGCGGCGACCTGCTGCGCGAGGCTGGCTTGGTCCCCTATGGATTCCTTGACGTGACGCCGATCGGGTTGGCGCTTTTGCTTGGAGGAATCGCCTACTTTTATCTCTTTGGCAACCGGGTGCTGCCGCGCGGGGCCACAGAGGGAGGCCCATCGCCGCAAAAGCGGCTCATCGACGCCTGGCGGCTGCCCTTTGTGCTGCATCATTATGTGATTTCGGACGAAAGCCGGCTCCACGGCAAGACGCCCGAAGACGCCGGCCTGTGGGAGGAGTATCGCCTCAACGTGCTGGCGCTTTCCCACGACGGCGATCTCAGCTATGCGCCCTGGCGCGGAACGACCTTTGCGGCCGGTCAGGACCTGGTGCTGCTGGGCGTCGAGGAAGACATGCGGCGCTTTGCGGAGGCCTATCAGCTTGAGGCACGCGAGAAGCTGGGCGAGTTTCGCCATCTGGAGGATCCTGCGAGAGCCGGTTTTGCCGAGGTGATCATCCCGCCACGCTCCGAGATCGTGGGCAAGAGTATCCGCGAATATGCCTTGCGTAAGCGCTGGTCGGTCGAGCCACTGATCTATTTCGGCGATGGGGTCGAAGTGCGCGGCGACTTTTCTGACCGCAGGATAGAGCCAGGTGACCTATTTGTCGTGCATGGGTTGTGGCAGCATATCATGGCGATGCGCGAAAGCGCCGACTTTGTGGTCGTCACGTCGGTCGAGGCCGAGCCCAGGGAGACTTCCAAGGCCTGGCTGGCGGCGCTGTGCTTTGCGGGAGCCGTGGCGCTGGCGCTAGCCGGATTCGCGATCTCGCTGGCCTTTCTCAGCGGCGCGGTGGCGATGGTGCTGCTGGGCGTTCTCGACATGGACCGGGCCTATCAGGCCATCGAGTGGAAGGTGGTGTTCTTGGTCGGTGGCCTGATCCCGCTGGGCATCGCCATGGAGGGCACCGGCACTGCCGCGTTTCTGGGCGAGACCGTCATGGCGGTGCTCCATGGGCACCATCCAGCGGTTGTAATGCTGGGCATCGCGGTGATGGCCACCTTGTTTTCGCTTTTCATGTCCAATGTGGCCTCGACGATCGTGCTCGCGCCGGTGGTGATCAACATGGCCGAGTTCGGCGGACTGGATCCCCGGCCAATGGTGCTGCTGACCGCGGTGTGCGCCGCCAACGCCTTTGTCTTGCCGACCCATCAGGTGAACGCCTTGCTGATGACGCCCGGCGGCTATGAGGTCCGCGACTATGTCCGGGCCGGCACCGGCATGACGGTGCTGTTCCTGCTTATCGTGATAGCGGGCTTTTACCTACTGTATGTCTAGTCTGCGACAGCTGCGCTCCATTCACGGGAGGCAGTCACAAACGAGGAGGATAGAATGCTTCTGAAACACTACTTTACACAAAAGATCGCCCACAGCTCCTACATCCTGGGCGGCACCAAGACCTGCGCTGTTGTCGATCCGCGTCGTGACGTGGACCTCTACATCGACGAGGCGCGCGCGCTGGGCCTGGAGATCACTCACATCCTGGAGACCCACCTGCATGCCGATTTCATCTCTGGGCACATGGACCTTGCCCGGCGCACCGGCGCCACAATCTACTGCCCGGCGTCCGCCAAGTGTGATTTCGAGCATGTGGCGCTGTCGGAAGGCGACGTGTTCGAGATCGAGCATCTGCGGCTGGAGGTGCTTGAGACGCCCGGGCATACGCCGGAGCATATCAGCTATGTGGTCACCGACATGTCACGCGGCGAGGAGCCGGCCGCTCTTTTCTGCGGCGACACACTTTTCGTCGGCGACGTCGGGCGGCCCGATCTCTTTCCCGGCCGCGCTGAGGAGCTGGCCAACCAGCTCTACGACAGCCTGTACTCCAAGCTGCTGGAGCTTCCCGACCACACCGAAGTCTATCCTGCCCACGGCGCCGGCTCCCTCTGCGGACGGTCCATGTCCGCCAAATGGACCAGCACCATTGGCTATGAGCGGCGCTACAATCCGGCGCTCCAGATCGACGATCGGGCCGCGTTTGTGGCCTCTCTGACGACGGAAATGCCCCCTGCGCCGGACCATTTTAGCCGTTGCAGCGAGATCAACCGGCGCGGTCCGGCCCTGGTCGAGGACTTGCCGAGCCTGGAGGAGATGGCGCCGAACGCTTTTTGGCAGCGGGTGCAGCAGAACGACATCGATGTAGTCGACATCCGCGGGTATGATGCCTTTAGCGCCCAGCATATAGCTGGGGCATGGAACATCGGCCTGGCCGGCAATCTGCCGACCTTTGCAGGTTGGGTACTGCCACCCGACAAGCCGTTCCTGCTGGTAGCTGATGACCACGCCAGTGCCAAAGAGGCTGTAACCTGGATGCGCAGGGTGGGCGTCGACCAGATCTTGGGTGTCTTGGACGGCGGGATGAGCGGTTGGGCCGCCGAGGGGCTGCCTACCGAGAGCATCTCGATGGTGTCGGTGGAACAGCTACACGATCGCGTCACAGCCGCCATGGCGTTTGTGCTGCTGGATGTGCGGTCGCCGAGCGAGTTTGCTGATGGCCATATCCGGGGAGCGATCAACATCCCGGCGGCGGACCTGCGCACGCGCCACGGCGAGCTCAACCGTGACAAGAGCACGATGGTCATTTGCAGCACAGGCAACCGCTCGTCGATGGCCATCAGCATTCTCAAGCAGCATGGCTTTTACGACGTGCACAATGTTGCTGGAGGCATGTCGGGCTATAGCGCTGCGGGCTACTCGAGGCGCTGCTCGGTATGCGAGAATCCGCATGGCCCCACGACCCGTATCATTCTGCAGGCACAGAAACCGGCGTAATAGCGAAGGAGGATCAGATGGAGTGGCTTTATGCAACCCGCTGGTCTCCCTATGCCGCGGGCATCGGCATCGGGGTGCTCAGTTGGCTGACATTCCTAATCTCGCGGAAACCACTGGGTTGCTCGACAGCATTTGCGACGACCAGCGGCATGCTGCGCGCGATCATCCAGGGCGACAAGGTGGCACGCAATGCGTACTATGAGCGCATTGGCGTGCGCATCGACTGGCAGTGGATGCTGGTCCTGGGCGTGGCCATCGGCGCCTTTATCTCTGCCATCGCCTCGGGGGACTTTGAGCTGCTATGGGTGCCCTCGCGCTGGGTGGCCGCCTTTGGCAGTGCGCCCCTGCCGCGGCTGCTTGCTGCCATCGTGGGCGGCGTATTTATGGGCTTTGGCGCCCGCTGGGCTGACGGCTGCACCAGCGGCCATGGCATCAGCGGCACGCTGCAGCTCTCGGTCGCGAGCTGGGTTTCGGCGATCTGCTTTTTCCTGGGCGGCATCATCGCCGCATTCCTGATCTATGGCGTGGCGTAGGGGAGATGGCGATGCGTCAAGCGACAACAAGCAATAATGCGGGGCGGCGTTACGAACTCCTGTGGGGGCTCCTCTTTGGCCTGGCGTTTGGTTTCTTTCTGCAAAAGGGCGGAGTCACCAAGTACGACGTCATCCTCGGCCAGCTCTTGCTCGAGGACTTTACCGTGGTCAAGATCATGCTCACCGCGGTGGTGACCGGTATGCTCGGGATCTATGCCATGCGCCAGGTCGGCTGGGTCGAGCTGAGCACCAAGCCAGGCTCGGTGGGCAAGAATGTCATCGGCGGGCTGCTGTTCGGGATTGGCTTTGCAGTGCTGGGCTACTGCCCGGGCACGCTGGCGGGCGCCATCGGCAACGGCTATCTGGACGCTCTGGTGGGCGGCTTGATCGGCATTCTGCTAGGCAGCGGCCTGTTTGCCGAGCTGTATCCCAAGCTGCGCGGCACCATCTTGCGCTGGGGCGACTTTGGCACTATCCGCCTGCCGGAGGTGCTCAAGGTCAATGATTGGGTGGTGGTCCTACCGGCTGCTGCACTCTTGGTGTTGCTGATGGTGTGGCTCGAGACGGCGGGGCTGTAGCATCAAGGCGTCGATGGTTGTGGGGCCGCCGGCCCCTTCAACCGATGCATTACCAACGCTTGACGCTACACGACGCCATGGCGTGGCGCACGGTCATGGTCCGGACAACGTAGTGGACACGCCACCGAGTTCGACCATGGGCATCCTATGCAAAAGCCAGTTGCCGACCAGTCTTTGGGTGATTTGCACAGCCCGGTGCGCTTGTTCTCTCGGCCTAGCTTGAAAGGGCCTCTGCGAATCGCCAGCGTGCGGGCCTAAAACTGCAGATCTCTGCGGATTCCTGTTACAACTCCATGGCGGAGCACGCGCGATGCATCAAGGCAGTAGTGCAAGGGCTGCCTCTCGCCTCACATAACAAAGGGGCAGTGGCGGGCCAACGCTTTCCACAACGCCTCGGACTGGTCGCACAAGCAGTCGCCGACCTGCAGACAGGCTCTTCTGGGCGGCAGCGCGCCATGCTCCCTGACGGAGCCGTTTACCAGGAGGGCTGGGAGCAGGCCCAGATCGTGTGGGCCCCTACCTCGCCCCAAGGCGAGGCAGGGGGATTTGCGGGACACGGAGAGCGGCTTGTAGGTGATGGAAGCGCCGCGTCAAGCTGTAGGCTCCTCCATGCACGTTCTGGTTCTCTCAGGGCCTTTTGGAGCCCGATGAGCCGCTCTTTGCGTACTCATCCTCCGCAGCAACGTACGGCTCCTTGGGGCTTTTGTGCGGATGAGGCTCCTGCCTCGTGACGAGACGCCCGTCAGCCTGCGTACCCATTGCTTCACACGCAACGCGATCTCCGAAAGCCGCGACTGGTCTGCCGAGCGCTCGCGTTTCAGAGAGAGATAGCTCCCCAACCCATGGTGCTTTTTGCCCCCTAGAAGCCTTTGCTCGATCTGACGTCGATCTCCCTGCGCTTCCGGGTACCAGGGGTGCTCTGGGAGTACGATGCACACACTTTGATGGCAGCCTTCGTGCGAGTACGGTACTGGTTCAGGTGGATCTTCCTGACACAGTTATCCGACTCGCACAGGACTCTCGGCGCTATCGCGCCATGGGATTGACGGAAAGGGTCTTGATGCATTATGCTTGCCTCAAGCACATGGGTCTGCAGGATATTTGACGTCCGGGTCTTTGGAGAGCAATCGGGAGGTCTATCGTGTTATGCCACCAGTGCGCCGCCTCTATTGGCAACGGGGATGCGCTATGCTCAGCCTGCGGACGCTCATTCCCAGCTAGCCTCCATGGACGCCGTGCCCTGCTCCATCAGGCATGGGCCGCCGGAACACTGTCTGAGGCGGACTATGTCGCCGCTCAGACTGCCCTGATCGTACGGGACGCACAAGGACGTGCGTGGCTACCAGAGATTCGGGATGGCGAGTGGCTGCTGTGGAAGGACAGCGGCTGGGTACCCACTGACGATGCGCCGGAACCGAGTCGCGGTCCGGCGCCCGCAAGCGATCCGGCCAAGAGCTCCATTAATCGGCTGCTCATAGGGGCAGCCGTTGTTGTTGCGTTGCTGCTAGGAGGCATCAGCATCGTTGCTCTGCTGCAGAGCGGAAGGTTATCGCCCCGCGCCTCCGTGCCGCAGGCAATGCCCTTGTCCGAGATCTCCTGGCTGACCTTTGCGGACGAGGATGACATCACCGATATCAGGGTGTCTGGCGGCACGGCAGCTATAGGTGATCAGAAGCTGTGTCTCGAGTCACGTCGGGCCAGGCCTGTTCTGGCCACCTGGAAAACGGTGGAAGGGGACATGGCTGTGCAGGGCCACCTTCATCTGCCTGCAGGCGCCGAGGAAGCTTCTGGCGGCGTCCTTGTCGGCTCGACCAGGCTCTTTGGGGAAGCCCTGTTGGTCGAGGTCAACGGCAGTGGCGCTTGGCGCACACAACGCTTGGGACGCACACTTGGCGTGGACTCTACGGTTCCCTGGGAGTCGTCGAGAGTGCCGCGGCCGTTAGGCGATTCACATCACCTGGGCCTTTTGCGCGAAGGCGATCTCGTCACGGTCTTTATCAATGGTGTCGCGATGGCACAGGAGCCCCTCAAGGCTGGTGGGGCAATGGTGGGACTGGCGGCGATACCGCCAGAGGGCGGCAGCGAATCGGCCGTGTGTTACAGTGATTGGCGCATCGAGGTCTGGCCGGGCACCGGCCTTCGTCGTCCAAGGGACGACCGGGGCACCATTCTATCCGAGCTCGGCAATCCAGACGCTTTTAGCCTATCCTTTGATCAGGACCGTGACGGGGTGCTGTATCGTGTCGAGACCTGGAGCTATGCAGATGCTGGCATCGCCCTGACTTTTGTGGATGGCGTGCTGATCAATGACGAAAGCCTGCAGACCTGGTCCGAAGAGCTCATCCTGTGGCCGGTCCAGTATGACCCGCTGGCCTTTGAGGCGGGCATGACGCCAAGGCAGGTACAGAGACTTATCGGCCAGAGGGATCTGGTCGCCCTGGAGGTACCAGCCGAGTTGGGTGAAAACATGGTGCTCTATGCCGGCGACCAGATCATTCTTGGCTTTACGGAAGGTGAGCTTGAGTATGTCGAGACGCTGGCCATCAGCGTTGACACCTTGGAGGGGGAGGAATGAACAAGGCCATCCTGGTTCGCCTTGTGCTTGCGGCCGTGCTGCTGTGCACCCTCATGGTTAGCGCGACAGCGCCTGTTGAGGCAGGTTTTGCGGGAAGACACACCATCTTGGGTAGAATCTTTCGCGTGACGCCGCTCGGCCGCACGGTGGCAACCTTTGAGGATCGAAGAGACGCCTATCGCGCCGCCAACCAGTGGCTGGAAGCACAAAGAACACAGACACAGCGCCGCCAGCAAGAGCTGCGTGAGGCACTGATCCGAGGCGACATCGACTTGCGGACCTATCAGAATGCCTGGGCGCACAATCAGCGCCGGTTGGAGCAGTACAACGAGGTCAGGGATCGCATGAGACAGATCGCGGCGGAGAACTTTAACCGGGCCCTGGCACAGGAAGCGTTCTCTCGCCTGGGCCCTCGGCTGGCGCGCAATGCGCGCTTCAGTCGGAACATGGACGAGATCAAGGAGACGATGACTACGGTGCGCGATCTCTTGCAGGAGGGATCGATCAAGATCGATGATCTTGCCAGCAGAGCCTATCCTGATCAACTCCGCACCGGGCGTCAGCGCGTACGGGATCTGCAAGAGCGACTGGAGCAGTCCGGGCTTCGGGGCGGCCCGGTCGAGTCGCTTCGTCGCGGATTGGAGCGGATCGAGCGCCAACTGGCACAGTGGGAGGAGGAGGTCCCAGAGCGCGTCAAACCCGATGCGGTGCACCAGTTGCAGGCCGACATGCAGCGGGCGCGGGAGGAACTGGTCGGTCTGCAAGAGCAGCTCGATGGAGCGTTGGAGCGGCTCGACGATCAAAACACGGTCTACTTTCCCGAGCGCCGGCTGCGGCGAGACCCGGTCATCCGGGAGCAGATGCAGGAGTTTGCCCGGGATTCGGGTCTGGTCCGCCAAGCGATAGCAGAGACAGAGCGTCGCCGTGCCGAGGCAGAGGCCCGGCGGGAGTTTGATCTGCGTATACGGGCTGCCTGCGAAACCGCGGGCATCACCGCCGCAGACACTCTCTCTCCCGCCATATGGAGGCGGGTCGCCAACTTGCTGCCTCTCGGACAGACGGATAGTCTGGGCGATGCGGACCTGGCCTCCACTTGCGCAGAGGCGCGGGATCAGATCGAGCGAGAGGCCGTCGCTATGCCAGACGCAAGAACCCTGCGTGCTCGGCTCTGGAGTACGTGCGAAAAGAGCCTGGAGCAGTGCAGAGAGGATCGCTGCAACCCCAGTTACTCGGGGTGCAGGTTGGATTGCTCCGGATGCTATAACATGCCGTTCACTTCCGCCTTTGCGCCAGAGTGGTGGGATCTCCATCCCAGTTACGCGCCATGCGCCGTCGGCGCCGTGGAGACGTATGTCGCGGGCGTGCAGGGGATTCTGGGCCGGCAGGGAGCCAGACAGATCAGCTATGACGAGGGAAGACACGAGGATATCGATCTACGGAATGCGGCCCACAAGACGATCATGGCCTGCAGAGAGGATACCTGCCGGATCGTGTGCGCGGAGAGGGGGATGACACTCA
>SKRJ01000287.1 GCA_007118555.1 Anaerolineae bacterium
CCGATGCGGCAGGGGCCGCGTAACCACCGCCTGAAGGCTTTCGTTCTCCGCTTTTGTCGGTGCCACGTCCCACCCGGAGCGCCTCAGTGTCGCCAGCAGGCGCTCCCATTGGGGCTCGCGAGCGGTGGGATCGACCGATTCGAGCAGCACCACCGCTCTGGAGTCCGCGGATAGCATCGGCCATAGCAGATCCGCCAGGCGCACCAGGCTGAGCAAGGCGCCCGCTGCCAGGATGATACGCAGGGCCCAGGCGGCCGCCGGATGCAACGCATCCCAAAAGGCATAGGTCGCACCCGGCTGCCAAACATCGGGGAGGCCCGGACGCAGGCCCGGCAGGGCGCCCAAAGCCACCAAAAGCAAAAGCAGAGCGAGGCCGGCGACAAGAAGGATCTCGCTGCGAGTCAGCACCCGCCACGTGGCCTGGATCGTGCGTCCCGCAACGTTCGATTGTACCTCGCGCGTTGTGAGACTCATTGTCGGCTCCGCCCAGTGTCGGTATGCAGGAAACAGCCCACCTCACGGGGGCGAGATGGGCTGCGCGATACGCGATCGGGGTTACTCCTCGACCTCAAAGCTCTCATTGGCCTGGTAGTTGAGGGCTCGGGAGAGGTCCGAGTAGGGCCCCTTGGTGGGCGCGGCCCAGCGCACGGCGTTCAGAATCACCTTTTGCACCTCGGCCTGGAAAAAGATGGGGAACGTCTCGTGGCCCGGGCGGAAATAGAACACCTTGCCCTTGCCCCTGTGATAGGCAACGCCACTGCGGAACACCTCGCCCCCCTGGAACCAGCTCGTGAACACCGTCGCGTCAGGCGTGGGAATGTCAAAGAACTCGCCATACATCTCGACGTGGGGGATCTCAAAGAACTCGCCCAGCCCCTCGGCGATGGGGTGCGCCGGATCGGTAACCCACAGGCGCTCGCGCTCGCCGGCCTCGCGCCACTTGAGGCTGCAGTTGGTGCCCATCATGCGGCGAAAGATCTTGGAAAAGTGCCCCGAGTGGAGCACGATGAGCCCCATGCCATTCAGAATGCGCTGCTGCACGCGATCCACGATCTCGTCGGCCACCTCGCCATGGGCCATGTGCCCCCACCAGATGAGGACATCGGTGTTGGCCAGCACCTCCTCGGTCAGCCCATGCTCCGGATCGTCCAGCGTGGCGGTGGCGGTCTCGATGCCGGCCTCCGCGCTGAGGAACTTGGCGATCTGGGCATGGATGCCGTCGGGATAGACGTCGGCGACCTCTTGATCGGTCTTCTCGTGACGAAACTCGTTCCAGACGGTTACGCGAATCGTATCTGCCATGATACCTCCTGAATGCGGGCTGAGTCGTTCGAGCTCTACGTTGCTCACGGCCCGAGTCTAGCCCAAAGCGGCAAGGGCTGCAAGCAAACGAGGCGCCGATTCAGGATACGTGGGGCTTGATGTCAAGCACCGGAGAGCCGTGCCAGGCATCCAGGCCCGCTACAACGAGGCCCTCTGGCGCGACCTCGAGGATCTCGACCGCCGTGAGGCCGATGGGAGAAGGGCGATGGGGGCTCCGTAGGGCAAACACGCCCCGCTTGGGCGCCGTGCTATCCCCGCGGGGATGTTGCAACAGCGGCGCCTCGGCCGGTGCCTCGCTAAAGACAAAGAGCACGTCTACCGTCTGACCCGGGGCCAGCCCCTGTAGCCCCTGCTGGTAGGCCTCGTGCACCACGACACGCGATCGTGGGCTGCGGGCCCGCGCCGGAGCGGCGCCGGGCAACAGCTCGTTCTCGACGACGCCGATCTCGGTGACGCGCAAGGACGTATGCCCCTGCTCCGCCACGCAGGTGGCACATAGGCGCTGGTCGCCGTGTGCAGCCAGCCGCGACGCCATGACGAGAGCGCCGCAGTCATCGCAGACCACAGAGGGCTCGATGGCGGCGCAGTCCGGCAGCGCATAATTATCCAGCAGCTCTATCTCGAGCAGCTCCTCCATCGGCATCTCGAGTATGGCCCGCCCGCGCTCCTCCCAGAGGGCGGCAAAACGCTGGCGCTCCGCGTCGGTGGCGTCCCTGGCACGCACCCGCGCCACAAGCTGCTCCTGCTCGGGCGTGAGGTCGTGCCCTGCGCGGGGCTTGGTCGCAATGCGGACCGCCTTGCCATCGCTGCGACGCGCTATGGTAAAAACGTTCTTGCCATGGTCCTGATGGATCAGGTTGCCCTTGCCATAGGTACAGCCCACCAGGAACTGGATCGCATCCACGACGCCGTTGTTGGTCTCGACGACGGCCACCAGTTCCTCATCCTCGGCGCGGGCGCCCAACGCCTGCAGGGCCGCCTCCGCCACCCGTACGCCGGTGGCCAGTCCCGGGCAGAAATGGCCGTGAAAGGCCACGAGCGCATCCAGACGATGCGCGGCAAGATCGATCATCGCTCACTCCCATACCAACATGCATTCCACATTCTACCAACCAGACAGCAACCGCTAGTCTAGCGGTGGCATGGCAAACGGTCAATGTCGCTTGTCGTGCGGGCGCACGGAGTGCGGGCGTAAAGACGGCGGCGGCATTCCTTACGGCGCTGGCGACGCATTTTCGTTGACAGGCTCTTGGCGCCCGCTATAATGAGCGCGGTGGAGCAGGCAACGAAAGGCAGGCCCAATCGTGACCCGTCCGGCGCAAGAGGCCCTCTGGCTGGCCCTGATGACCGATCCTGACGTGGATCGGATGCAGGCCAAGGCTGCGCTCTATCGGTGGGCCATCGAGGAGCAGCGCCAACTCGTGGAGTTGGCCGCCCTTGATGCGGCCCGCTTGCGAGAGCTCCTCCCTGAGCTGGATGAGGCGCAGGCCCGCGCCTGGCAAGCGGCGTTAGGACGCGCCGAGGAGAGCGAGCGACTGCTGGCCGCATGGCGCGAGCGGGGCGTCGAGCTCATCACACGCGCCGATGCCGCCTATCCGGAGAACTGGGTCGATCGCCTGGCCGAACGCTGGCTACCCTATGTCCTGTTCTACCGGGGCAACCTCGAGTTGTTGGCCAGCCCGGCGGTGACCGTCGCGGGCGCCGAGAACCCCACCGAGGCGGGCGGCGCTCTGGCGACAGCGCTCGGGTCGCGGTTGGGCCCGTCAGCCCACCTGTTGCTGGGAGGCTTTGGCCAGGGCGTGGATCGGCGGGCCCTTACGGCGGCCTCGGAGGCTCTGGGGCGCACGATCCTGATCCTGCCCCTGGGTCTTGGACACGCGGCGCCCATCCTGAGCGCCGGCCAGACCGCTGTCGAGCAGGGGCGCCGCATCGAGCTGAGCCCCTACGAGCCGGATGCGGCCTATACCCCGGCCCGGGGGCGCGCCCGGAGCCTGCTGGTCACGGCCCTGGCCGAGGCCCTGATCCTGATCGAGCCGACCGTGGGCCCCGATGAATGGCCAGGGCACGAGGCGCTGGCGGCCGCTGGCGGCCTGACGTTGCTCTGGGCCCAGAGCGATGCCGTTATCAGGGCCGCGTGGGAGCAGGCCGGCGCCCGGCCGTTCGACAGCGCCGAGATGGCCGAGAGCCTAGTTGCCAGCCACCTGCTGCCGCAGTCGGACGAGATCGAGGTCGATCCGGCGAGCGCCGACGATGAACCTGCGGCAGAGCCGGTGCAGTTTGATGACGCCGACTCGGCCATTCGCCAGCTCAGCGAGTCGGGTCGGGTGCCGGACAAGCTGGCACAGCGCCTGCGCGATGCCGAGGAGCGTGGTTGGTTGGGAGACGACGAGACACGCAACGAGTGAGGGAGGGGAAAAGATGTCGCGGATCGATCGGCTCTTTCAGGTGCAGCCCGCGCCTCCGTGGATGAGGCAACTGGTCTCGGCCGTGATGACCACCAGCGCGGCGATCCTGTATGCGGTCGTATTGGGAGTCGCGATCTATCGCACCTTTCACGAGGGCGATCCCGTGTTCTCCCTAACCATGAGCCGCGCTGCGGGCGTGTTGGGCGGGCTGGTGGGCGCCGTGGTGGCGGCGGGCTTTTCGCATAGCGGGCGGGGCATCTCGATCCACGTGGCCGGGCCCCGCCGGCATCTGGTACACCACCCGATCCACTGGGTCAAGTGCAACTTTTTCGGCCTGGCCAAGGCGCTGGGCCTGCCACTCCTGCCCGAAATCGTCTTTTTTACCGATCCCCCCGATGCACCCGAGGTCAAGGATCCCGTACAACCCGAACCGCTTGATCCGCCGCTGGACGAGCCCGAGCCAGACAACCGCTGGTACGAGATCGATGAGCCCACCCTCAACAAGGTCTCCCTGGGGATCTCGGTTCTCTATTTCTTGATCTATTTCTTTACCGGGTTCGGCGCCTTTGGCCTCGCCGTGGCCCGCGCCAACGTCCCCGATCTGATCTCGAACGCCGCCTGGGTATGGCTTGGCTCTCTGGTCTCGTCGGGGTACTCTTTCTTTGCGCTCAACGCCGACGGCCAGATTGTGTCCTAGCCTCCGGGTCTGCGCATGCATGAACAAGCGCCCCTCCCGTCTGGGCAGGGGCGCTCTTTCTCACTCGAGCTAGATGGCAGAGCCGGCGGGACTGATCCGCATGCGCAGAAACACAACGGGCACCAGTGGAACGACTCCGAGCGCAAAGACCGCCAGCGTACCCAACTCCTGGCAAAGCGTTGTGTCATGCGCGGGATGCCCCAAAAGGCGGCTGATGAACGCATCCAGCGTGTTCCCCATCAGCACGCCCAGCGTGGCCAGCCTTACAAAGGTGGTCAGATCGCGGGCCGTGCGCGCGCCGTACTGCACACGGAGCCGATGGATCAGATCCGACGACGCATGCCCCCGGGTCAGCGCAACCTCGCGCGCAAAGGCCAGGATCTCGGGGTTCTCGGGCGGTACGCCCTCCTCGCGTTGGCGCTCTGTGACCCCGGCCAGCCTGTAGACCCATTGGCCGGCACGCAGTCTCGAGCTGCCCAAGGCAACACGGATCTCGTCCACGATCCGTTCGGTGAGCGGCCGCGACACGGCCGGGTTGCTGTGCATCTGCGCCAGCGCTTCTGGATGCCGCCAGTGGGTGGCAAACATGCGCACCAGCTCGTGATAGTTGCCAAACGTCTGTCGCGTAAAGGGGGGCGTGCTCTTTTGCACCCGAGTCAGCCAGCCTGCAGCCAGTCGAAAGCCCATATAGCCCGTCAGGATACCCAGGGCGCCGAGCCACCATCGCTTCCTGTGCATTGCTCTCTCCTCTCGGGTGGCAGGACTGCCCCTGATGCTCGGGGTCCTACACGACTACCACCCGGTGATATCGTTTCTTGCCCGCGCGGAGCAGAATCTCGCCCTCGTGCAGGTCGTTCGCCGTAATCTCACGGTCCACATCGTCCACAGGCGCATCGTTGATATAGGCGCCACCCTGCTGGATCAGACGCCTTGCCTCGCTGCGCGAGCGGCACAGCCCCGTGCGATCGAACAGCTCGACGGCGGGAATCCCACCGGCCAGTTCGCCCTGCTTGACCTCGATGGCGGGCACGGCGTCGGTGTCGCCGCCTCCAGCAAATAGCGCCTTGGAGGCCTCGCGGGCCTCTTGCGCGGCCTGCTGGCCGTGGGCGACCTTGGTCGCCTCGTACGCCAGCACCTCTTTGGCGGGGCGCAGCTTGGCGCCCTCAAAGCGCGTCAGTTCGGCGATCTCGTCCAGCGGCATGAACGTATACAGCTTTAAGAAGCGGGCCACGTCGGCATCCTCGACATTGATCCAGTACTGGTAATAGTCAAAGGGCGACGTCAACTCGGCATCGACCCACACCGTGCCCGCGGCGGTCTTGCCCATCTTGGCGCCCGAGGCCGTGGTGAGCAGCGGAAAGGTCATGGCGTATACCTCTGCGCCCTCGACCCGCCGAATCAGGTCGACGCCCGCCAGGATGTTGCCCCACTGGTCGTTGCCGCCCAGTTGCAGGGTACATCCATGCTCGCGATAGAGATGCAGAAAATCGTACGCCTGCAGGATCTGGTAGTTGAGCTCGATAAAACTCAAACCACGCTCCAGCCGTTGGCGATAGGCCTCGGCCGCCAGCATGCGATTGACCGAAAAGTGCTGCCCAATGTCCCGCAAAAAGGGAATGTAGCCCAGCTTCATCAGCCAATCGGCGTTATTGAGCGCCAGGGCCTGCCCCTCGCCGAACGGGACAAAGCGCGACATCTGGGTCTTGATGGCCTGCAGGTTCTCGTCGATCGCCTCGGCCGTCAGCATCTGGCGCATCTCGGTACGGCCCGTGGGGTCGCCGATCATACCGGTGCCGCCCCCGATGATGATAATCGGGCGATGGCCGGCGCGCTGCAGGTGCGTGACCGCCATGGCCGTCAGCAGATGGCCGGTGTGGAGGCTGCTGGCGGTGGGATCATAGCCGATATAAAAGGTGAGCGGGCGCTCCAGCGCCTTGCGCAGTCCATCCTCGTCCGACACCTGTTCCACAAAGCCCCGCTCTTGAAGCACATCCCACGCGTTCACCGCAAACTTCCCCTTCCCTGCTGACGCCTGTTGGCATCCGAACTAGGATCACATATACTAGGAATAGTAGGCTGCCGCACCGGCTTTGTCAAGATAGCCGTTGGGCAGAAAACGCCGTACCCCACGTCCTTTCGAGGAGACTCTATTGCCCGATACTGTGCTGCTGCTCGCGATCATCCTGGCCGCCGGCCTGATACAGGGCGTATCGGGGTTTGGGTTTGGCCTCTTTGCCATGGGCGTGATGGCCCTCATTATGCCTGTGACCGACGCCGTCGTCATTGTCGCGTTCGTCACCCTGTCCAGCATCAGCCTCAACCTCTGGAGCGTGCGCGACGACATCCCCTGGGCCGACACATGGCCCATCATTTTGGGCGCCATCCCCACCACCATCGTCGGCGTCCTCTTGCTGCGCAACCTGGATAGCTCGATCCTGCGCATGGGGATCGCCGTCATGATCCTGGGGGGTTGCGCCGTCAGCTTTTGGCATCCCGATCGGGCCCTCATTCACAAGGCCTACCCCGGCGCCCACATATCCGGGTTCGTCGGCGGCCTCTTTGGCGGCGC
Organism: Anaerolineae bacterium; assembly: GCA_007118555.1. Lineage (GTDB taxonomy): Bacteria > Chloroflexota > Anaerolineae > UBA1429 > UBA1429 > UBA1429. The sequence goes on from SKRJ01000287.1 coordinate 6,995, forward strand.
CCTGAATATGGGCGGGCCGCCGGTGGTGCTTTACTCGCTGTTGCGCGGCTGGGAAAAGGGCGAGGCCAAGGGTGTCATGTCGGCGTACTTTTTTGTCACAGGGGTGCTGCGGGTCATTCTGCACATCGCGGCGGGGACGGCCACGTGGCCCCTGGTGAGGCAATCGCTCCTGCTCATCATCCCCACCGTGGCCGCTTCCTATCTGGGCGTCTGCATTTTCAACCGGCTGAGCACACGCGCCTTTCGCTTTGCCATCACCGGTCTGCTGGTGTTTCTGGCCGTGCGGGTGTTCGCCGGCTAGCAGCCAACTCGGATACACCGCAAAGCAAGCAAAAAGGGCGAGCAGCTATGCTACTCGCCCCTGCGGAAGCGACGGGACTCGAACCCGCGATCTTCGGCTTGACAGGCCGACGTGTTAGACCACTACACTACGCCTCCAACGCCCATCATGATACCACTACCCGATGGGGCTGTCAAAATCGCCGATTCTATGTGGGAGGCTTTTGTGCGAGCCGCTTGTAGGCTATCATAGAGGCAGTTGGAACCTCGCAACCCGGATGCGACCTGGGACGTAGTCATAGGTATGCAGGTCACGCACGAGCACTGCCGAAAGCATCATCATGGTCACCATCACGGCTGAACCGCTGGCGCCCGGCGCCATGCTCAAACAGAGGTACGAGATTGTCCGCCTCATCAAAGGGGGCGGCATGTCCTGGGTGTACCAGGTGCGCGAGCGGCGTGGCGACGCCACCACGCGGCTCTGGGCGATGAAAGAGCTGCGCATGGACCCCGACGACCGCCACACCCTGGCCGAGGCCCGCCTCATGTTTGAGCAAGAGGCCCACATTCTGGTGCAGCTCGGCCACCGCAACCTGCCCCGGGTGGCGGCCTACTTTGCCGAGGGCGATCGCTCCTACCTGGTGATGGAGTATGTCCACGGCGAGACCCTGCAGGAGCGCCTCTCCCAGACGCGGGCGCCCCTCCTGGAGAGCCAGGTGCTCCCCTGGGCGATTCAGGTGTGCGATGTGCTGGACTATTTGCACACGCGCCAGCCGCCGGTGATCTTTCGCGACGTCAAGCCGGGCAACATCATGGTGACGCCCAGCGGTGTGGTCAAGCTGATCGATTTCGGCATCGCCCGCACCTACAAGACGGGCAAGCAGCGCGACACTATCACCATGGGCTCGGAGAACTATGCCGCGCCCGAGCAGTGGGGCCAGGGCCAGACCGACCCGCGCTCGGACATTTATGGGCTGGGTGCCACGCTGTACCACCTGCTGACCAACGAGCCGCCCCTGCCCGCCTATGTGCCCGGCGAGCGCACGGCCATCGCCCAGCGCAATCCGTCCGTGTCTGAGCGACTGATCCAGATCGTGGAACGGGCCATGGCCCACGACCGGGGCGATCGCTTTCGCTCGGCGGCCGAGATGCGCGCCGCCCTGCTGCGCTGCCTGCCGCCCTGGGAGCGCCTGCGCTGGCAGGCCCGGGCGCAGAATGCGGCGCAGGATGCGGTGCAGGAGACGACAGCAGGTGCTGCCGAGCGCGCTCCTTCGCCACCCAGACAGCCAGCCCGCCGGAAACCTGCGGCGCCATCGACGCCCGAGCCCCGGGCTGCATCGTCGCCGCCGCTCCCGCGGGCCCGTGAGGCAATGGCCGCTGGCAGCCAGCCCTGCCGCACCTGCGGCATTCCCAACCGGCAGGGGGCCCGCTACTGCCGGCTGTGTGGAGGCCGACTGCAGGCCAGCTCCGACGCCACGTTGGCCGTCGCCGGCGAGATGCCGCCCCGGACGAGCTATCGCCTCAAGGGCGGTCCCACCA